>JAUVLO010000049.1 GCA_030600695.1 Methanosarcinales archaeon
GGATTTTCCCACTTGGTCGGAGCATGTGATAAAGCATCATCCGTAGTATTGTAAATATTGATCTTGATCTCATCCTCATAAATATACTCATCAAGCGTTGCATTAAGAACAGCCTTGCTTAAAAGCACACCATTTTTTGTCAAATGTAATAGAACCATGCCGTTCTCTTTATCAAAATCGGCAACCTCTACCGCATATTCTTCGAGTGTATTATTCTCACCCCGGTATTCAAGTGTGTAATTATCACCCTGGTATAGTACGGTTTTACCACCTGACTCCCATTGTATCTCATCTGCAGATGCAATAGTAGCCGGTATAACCATTACCGAGAATAAACACAGGATCAATGCCAGTTTAATCACCGGACGCCTCCTTAACAAGCACCCACTCTCCACTATTAGTTTCATAGATCGTTCCGAACTTCCTCCCGCTCGTAGAAACCACTTCACTTGTCAGGTCAAGTTTCTTTATATCATCACCCTGCTTGATTATCACCTGCATGTTTTCCTGTCCTGGATTTTTTACAATGGTGACATCGCTCTGGGTGATCAGTTCTTCTACTCCGAAGTGCATCAGTGCAACCACAAGCAGTCCGATGGCAAATATCATAGCAACATCAAAGAGGTTTGCAACACTGCTTAAAGGATCGTCATCCAAATATGTTTTACTTTTTCTGCGGTTCATATATCTCATGTTCTCTCACCTATTGTCACAGAAATGGGTAAGGTCTGTATCCTGTTCAAATAATTCCGGGACACAATACGACCGGTTTTAAGACATTGGCTGTCTGTGAATATTTTCATTACAGATTTCGAAATATTAATTTCGTTAATGTCCGAATAGTTTATCTCGACGTTACGTGTATCGTTTTTCAGTATCTCATCCGGAGGAAGTTTGCTCAGTTCATGGGATTTCTGTTTTGCACGTTCCCGTGTTAAAAATAATGAAGAAAAAATTATTACTAACATCAATAGATTGATGAATATCAAATATAGGTGAGAAGGCAGTGCGGTATAACCTGCTTTAGCGATAACAAGGATCACTGTGTTCACTGCAGCAAATAAAGCCGCAAGAATAAGCGGTTGGGATAGTATACTGCCGGCAGTTCTTGCAATGATCACACTTGTTGGTGTAAAGAACATGTCATAATAAACGAATCCTGAATTTACCTTTACCGTATCATGAATATCATTCTTTGATAGTTCGTCCGGATCAAGTTGTTTTAATTTTTCAATAGTAATAGCATGTTCGCCAAATAACATTTCAGAGATATATTCTATATCGCCCATGTCCTTTGCATACCATCTGTCCCTGATCATGGCGACCATATACCCACTCACCCCGGCCATCAGTCCGACAACTGTTGTACCGAATGCAATAATAAGGTTATCTGACAGCGTTTGAATGTCGCCCTCTGCAAGCCCGGCCAGTGCCGGTCCCATTGGTATGAGCGTACCCATCAGACCGAACATGGGACCTGCTTTTGCCACAAACCTTGACTTTTCAAGTTTTTTAATTATTTCGGCATCACATTCCTGTAACAGCTTTTCAACTCTGAGACGCATGAGATCCTTGTTATGGAACTCATCCTGGAATTCGGAAAGGTTGTTAATAAAAAAATAATGAAACCTGTTTGAGCAGAATTTTTTAAGAATAGCTCCTACATTTGCAAAATCGTTTGCTTCCATCGATCCCTTCGCTTTTAAAGCTCCGTTCTCGATCAACCAGAAATCACTGTGCCTGGCGCGCCATTCGGTGAAGAAACCGCCAACCTCTATGAAACTCCAGGCAAGTAAGCCCAGCAGTATAATTATAACCGGATATAACAGGTTTGTTGAAATAACATATATTCCTGTTTGTGCGGCCGATTTGAATAATTGGGTAATTTCAATTCCAAAAGTCAGATCCATTTAATTCCCTGTCCGTTATTTCGTTTTGTGGATGTGTTTCTGAAAATAGCAAGCAAACGGCTTGTTAGCTTTTTTATTTACGTATAGGAAAGTATATACTTTCCTGCAGGCTTAGAAAATGCGAGCGTTAGCGAGTATTTTCTTGAAAGCCGGCTTCTGTTAATTAGCTATTCAAATCAATTATTAGCACCAGTTGATGTTTATATGTCGGTCTTTATCTGCAATTCTTAGGAGGATGTATATTTTAATGTCCGGTATTCATAGTTTTCAGGAAATCTATGGTAAACAGATAAAAACCGTGCCGCTGATTTGCGTCACGGTTTTCAAGTCAGGAGGATGAGTCCCGATGTCACATGGATGTGGATATTAATATACTATGTTATTTAAATAATAAACATTATCTAAATGGGTAAGATAGCTTTCAAAAATAGGGCCGGAAACATCTATTTCATTCTTGTGAATCATAGATGACATAATACCCCATTGGCCGCATAAGAAGGGGTAAGTGAATTTTATCCCAGGGCCGTTTGTCAGCCATTGCTATTGGAAAACATCTGAAAAAATATGGGTTTATTCGGTCACGGATTGGGAATAACTATTGGGTGCAACATGAATATATCGGGTGCCGTATGAATGTATTGGGCGTTACATGAATGGTCAGGGAGATATGAATAGTTGGGGAGAAATGACTGCTCCCAATACGCCCCTATTAAGCGTTTCATTCCCTTTTTTTAAGCATAATGGCAGTGACCAGCATTAATAACGCTACTATAGGTGTGGAAAGTCCGGGTATGAGGGCACCTTCTCCAAATTTAATATATTCTGTACTTCTGGGCGAAGGTGTATCTATAGTGGTGGCCGCTGGCGTGGGTGTAGTTGTTGGCGTGGATGTGGGTGTCGGTGAGTTGCCTGGTTCCCCGTGCCTGAGTTGGATATCTGAGAAGCGGCAGACACTTCCCTCTGTGCCCCTGAACACTAAATTCAGTTTCATGGAGACAATTAAAGTACTGGAAAAGTCACGGTATTCGAATTTTTGTCCTGATTGGAGCAGTTCCTCTTTCAGCATCTCGCCTTCATTCCATATGGATATAAAGGCCTGTCTGCCTAAATGGTCCACCCCTTCTACCATGATGTAATATCCTTCACCGATATTCCATGAACTGCCGTCCCTTATATCCTGGGAGCCTATGTTCTGGTAGGCTAAGGCAGGGGAAATAGTGAACAATAATGTGAACAGGATAGTAATGGATTTTTTAATATTCATGTTTTTTACCACTGGATCGTTATTCAATAAATTAATGTAGCTTTATTATTGCTAATTACTATCAGGGTATATAAATAAAATTCCCATGTGAAATAGAAATATTTAAATTTCATGAATATAGAAGTACGCTTTGTGAGCGGGTAAAATAGTTTTTTTAACTAACCCCCCACTCCCCTATCCGCTCACACATTACTAATTTAACGGTAGGGAACTGTTACGACTTATTTTTATTATTACGCTATCAAGAAAATGTTCCATTCTGTCGGATTTTCTAAGCCTATGGGAAAGTATTGCTTTTCCATACGTCGAGAAAATGTCATTTTAAAAATATTTCAGAAGCCTCGGGGGGGATTTGAACCCCCGACCTCGTCCTCTTTGGAGTCATGCGGTTTTCCGCAGGACATTACCAAGGACGCGCTACACCCCTAAGCCACCGAGGCACATGGTGCTTCTACTGATATAACTGGCGGGCCCGGGGGGATTCGAACCCCCGACATCCGGGTTAGAAGCCCGGCGCTATATCCTGGCTAAGCCACGAGCCCACAGGCGTTTAACCATAAAACCAGTGGACTTCCAAATAGTGCTTTATCCATAAAAACTCTTTGGTGTGAAACAGTATTCCGCCAGAATCACGGACCAGCTACCTTCCTTCCAGGTATGTAACCTCATCCGCTTCAACTATGAACGGTTTTCCCAAAACATTCTCTTCAACCTTCCTGACCCTACCCACACCTTTTAATTCAAGTTGAAGTCTCGTAGAGAATGTCTCACATTCCTCGAAAACATCTTCAGCTATCTGCATAAGATGGTGTATAGCCACCTGCTTGCTCCTGATCCTGGCAATCATGCCTATTGTTCCAGCTCTGACATCATTATAGCTGGTTCGTGTCAGCAAGACTAAATCCCCCACATCAGAACCATGTACTGAATAAAAATTATGGGGGGTGCGAATCTCAAGAGTTCTTATGCGATTATCCTGCAACTCCTTTAGGACCTGGGATGATATTCCTGTAAGTGTAATATATTTCATTGATACACTCCCCCTATCAACCATACATTGGGAATTCACGCCTGGGTTGTTCGCCTTCCTCACTGGTCTTAACCTGTTCGGCAAGTTTCTGTAGTTCGATCTCGATCTGTTCGGCCTGTTCCATCAGGTTTTCAGTGTCAATAGGAAGATCATATATTGTTTTCAGTATACTGATCACAGAAGCCGCAGCCCTTGGGTCCGGATTGGGGCTATTGGTCTCACCCAGCAAGCTAATGGCAGGGATATTACGCATGAAACATTCTGTCATCACACTACCAGAAATGCCGCTTATGGTCCCCACCTGGAATATTTCAACATAATCCTTTATCTTGTCAAGCATATCATCATTGGTCGCTGCACCAAAAACCTTTTCCTCACTACTCATAGTAGCTATCCCGGCAATGGAAACAATCTCCTTCACATTTACTGATTGTGCCCAGTCTATGAGCACTTTGCTGACCTCATAGGATATAGTGGGATGGATTGGGATATCAGAAATGACAGTGAGAATGTTATGCTCTTTACTCTCATAAATCCGTACAGGCATATTTATGATGCCATTAAACAAAACCGCTATGGGTGGGAAGTATTTTGATTCCATACTTCCAACATATTCCATTTCGAGTTCATCTATTAAATGCTGGCTTGCAATATTCCCAACAAGTCCGATACCTGGAAAACCTTCCACTATAACCGGGTTCTCAAGTGATAGTGGTTTCGTAATGATCTTGACATTATCCCCAAATTGTGATTGTTCATCACCTGACATATTCTCACCTCAATTAATTTCAGGATGTGTTATTTATAAACTTGATTTATAAATTGTATATTTCCAAATTCCCTGGATATTCACACCTGATAAAGATTATAAATAAGTAAACTAGTATAATATTTTGCTTTAGTGAACTCATCCACATCTCAATAATGGTTTTTTTGTATTGAATACTTTTCGGAAGATATTCGGTGCATTTGTGCAGACGTACCAACCAGTTATTGCCGCCAAGATCCCTGTAATAAAATAAGCTGCACATACCCGGGGAAAGCCTAACAAAATAGAATATAAGCCATGATGAGATACCCCAGCACCATCATCATCATTGATATGATCCAAAAATAATGAAGAATAAAAGCCTTTGTTTCAGGCTCGTTCAACTTCTCGATCAACTTATCCGTTAACGACATCCTGATGCCTGATTTGTCGCACAGTATATCTATGCTTTGATGCGCTTGAGCCTGAAGGTGTTCTCCCTCTCCATTTCATCCAGCCTGAGCATGATAAAATCCCTTGCTTCAGTGAGTTCGGGTATGACCTTGAACTCAAGTGCATTGACCCTGCGCTTGGTCTTTTCGATCTCATCCAGCAGTTTCTTGATAGTGGTTTCGATCTCGGCTGCCAGGATGATCTTTTCAACCAGCACTTCATAGGTATCAACTGCCTCATCGATCCTGCTGCTGGTGCCGATGATACCATATCCACGGTCATTGATACGCTTCCTGACACTGCTCGACTCGATCTTGGGGACAACCACGCCCATTACGTTCTTGCTCTGGACTTCCAGGGACGGCGTGTCCTTAAAAGAAAAGGCAGTGGATTTGACTGTCAAAGTACCTTCCACTGATTTGGCAATATTGACCTTTTCCATCGATACATTGAACTGTGCGTCAAGTTCGGCCCTGATACTCTTTGCTTTCTCCAGTATCTCAAAGAATTCCAGAATCAACCCGTCACGTTTCATCTTAAGCAGTTTATGTCCACCCTCAGAGAGCTTGATCTTCTTTTTCAGCTCGATAAGTTCTGAACGTGTGGGTTTAACATCCTGTATAGCCAAAGTCTGATCCTCCAATATCCAGCTCTATTTCTTATGGGCCGGATGGTATTTCTCAATGAACTTGTTGTCGATCCTGGTCAGCATCGACTCAGGGAGTTCTGCAAGCATTTCCCATCCGATGGTGAGTGTGGTCTCGATATCCCTGTCCTCGTCCAGACCCTGCCTGACAAACCTGTCCTCGAACATATCAGCAAATTCAAGCAGTTTCTTATCCCTGTCCGACAGTGCATCCTTGCCCACAATAGCCACCAGGCCGCGCAGGTCCTTACCTTCAGCATAAGCCGCATACATCTGGTCAGATACTGCCTTATGATCGTCCCTGGTGTGACCTTCGCCGATACCGCTGTTCATCAGCCTGCTCAGTGACGGCAGCACATTGATAGGTGGATATATACCCTTCATATGAAGTTCCCTTGAAATGACTATCTGGCCTTCGGTAATATAACCGCTGAGGTCAGGGATCGGGTGGGTGATATCATCACCGGGCATGCTCAGGATACTGAACTGTGTCACTGATCCCTTCCTGCCTTTTACCACGCCTGCCCTTTCATACAAACTGGCAAGGTCAGTGTACATATAACCGGGATAACCACGCCTGCCAGGTACTTCTTCCCTGGCTGCTCCCATCTGTCTGAGTGCTTCACAATAGTTGGTGATATCGGTCAGGATAACCAGCACATGCATATCGTGCTCGTATGCCAGGTATTCGGCTGCCGTAAGTGCCATCCTCGGAGTGATCAACCTCTCCACAGCCGGGTCGTTTGCCAGATTCAGGAACACTACTGCCCGCTCAAGGGCACCAGTCCTCTCGAAATCGGCCATGAAATACTGGGCTTCCTCATTGGTGATACCCATTGCCGCAAAGACCACAGCAAAGTCCTCTTCACTGCCTGGCACTTTAGCCTGCCTTGCGATCTGCAGGGCAATCTCATTGTGGGGCAGACCTGAACCTGAGAAAATAGGCAGTTTCTGTCCCCTGACAAGGGTATTTGTACCGTCAATAGTACTGACACCCGTCTGGATGAAATCCTCGGGAGGTAATCTGGAATATGGATTAATGGCTGCACCGTTGATGTCCAGCCTGTCCTCGGGAATGATACGGGGTCCGCCGTCCAGAGGGTCGCCGCTTCCTGAAAGTATCCTGCCCAGCATATCAGAGGACACAGCCAGTTTAATGGTCTCCCCTGTGAACCTGACACCGCTTTCCCTGTTCAGGCCGCCTGTACCCTCAAACACCTGCACGACAACTTTATCATGTGAAGTATCCAGTACCTGTCCCCTCTTTGTAGTACCGTCTGGCAGGTTGATATGTACCAGTTCACCATAACTTACAGGTTCGGTCTTTTCCAGGAAAATAAGCGGTCCTGATATCTCTGTGATAGTCTTGTATTCCTTAGTCAATTTACTCAGCCTCCTCTGCAGTTGCTCTGGCGCCATAGTCCTCGCTCTTCAGGGAATCGAACTCATCTTCCATCTTGTCTATGACCTTTTTAAGCGCACCTTCGAAATCTTCATCAAACCTTACCTTTCCAAGTTCATCCTTGGATTCCAGTTTGACAATGTCCTGCATTGTAACACCGGATTCAAGTGCCGCACTTGCCTTATCTGCGAATTTGTGGATAGTTTCAAGGAGCATGTACTGCCTGTCCATGGGACAAAAGGTATCAACGGGATGGAAAGCATTCTGCTGTAAGAATATCTCCCTGATCATCCTTGTGATCTCCAGAGTTAATTGCTGGTCGGGAGGCAGTGCATCCGAACCAACCAGTTGTACGATCTCCTGTAATTCTGATTCCTGCTGGAGCAGGTCCATGGCATTATCCCTTAGTTTGACCCAATCAGGGGATACATTATCATTATACCAGTCAGCCAGTCCCTTAGTGTACAGACTGTAACTGCTCAGCCAGTTAATAGACGGGAAATGCCTCCTCTGGGCAAGCTTTGCATCCAGTGCCCAGAACACCTTGACAATACGCAGTGTGTTCTGCGTGACCGGTTCTGAAAAGTCACCGCCCGGTGGTGAGACCGCACCAATGATAGTAATGGAACCGTCAAACCCTGCAAGGGACTCCACCCTGCCTGCCCGTTCGTAGAACTCACTCAACCGTGCTGACAGGTATGCAGGATAACCCTCTTCACCAGGCATTTCTTCCAGCCTGGATGAGATTTCCCGCATGGCTTCGGCCCACCTGCTGGTACTGTCAGCCATCAGTGATACATCAAATCCCATGTCCCTGTAATATTCGGCAATAGTGATGCCGGTATATACACTGGCTTCCCTGGCTGCCACAGGCATATTACTGGTATTGGCGATAAGCACGGTCCGCTCCATCAGGGGACGGCCGGTCTTCGGGTCTTCCAGTTCAGGGAACTCGGTAAGCACATCAGCCATCTCGTTACCTCTTTCACCACAGCCGATGTAGACCACGATCTCGGTATCGCTCCATTTTGCAAGCTGCTGCTGGGTGACGGTCTTACCGCTACCGAATGGACCCGGGATAGCTGCTGTACCGCCTTTGGCCACAGGGAACAATCCATCGAGAATACGCTGACCCGTGATAAGCGGGGTATTCGGCGTTAGTTTTTTGGTCACCGGCCTGGGCATCCTGACAGGCCATTTCTGCATCATCTGAAGTTTTGTACCGTCGGTCAATGTGCAAATGGTGTCCAACACTGTGAACTTACCTTCCTTGATCTCATCAATAGTACCTGACACATTGGGCGGGACCATTATACTGTGTTCCACATTAATGGTCTCCTGGACGGTCCCGATCACATCTCCACCGGAAACCGCATCTCCTGCTTTGGCAGTAGATTTAAATTCCCAGGGTTTCTCATGATCCAGGCCATCTGCCGTAACTCCCCTCTCGATAAAGTCTCCCATCTTTTCCCTGAGAAGGGGCAAAGGACGCTGTATCCCATCATATATACTCTCAAGAAGGCCGGGTCCAAGTTCCACAGAAAGCGGCATACCCGTATTCTCTACAGGTTCTCCGGGCCTGATACCTGCCGTCTCTTCATATACCTGGACAATGGACCGGTCCCCCTCGATTCCAATAACCTCTCCCATCAAACGTTCATGTCCTATTTTGACCACATCATACATCCGGGTATTGATGCCCTGGATTGTGACCACTGGCCCTGATATTCTATAAATCTCTCCTTTCATTTCCACAGATCAACACCTACTGCTTGTTTTATTTTATCTCTTAAATTTGAACTTTCACCTGCACCACCCAGTGCAATTGTCGTGGGTGTGACCAGGTCATCCAGCATGTTCTTGAAATTCTCAGGCAAACTGGCCAGATCATCGTTATGGATAACCAATACTCCAATTTCCCTGTCGTTAAGTATATCCTGAATTGTGGGTATCAATTCATCCTTTCCGTTTGTCTCATAGATATTCCTTATACCGGCAAGTCTGAAGCCAAGAGTAAATTCACTGCTTCCAATTACTGCTATCTGCATATTACATCACCAAGTGTTTCTTTATGATATCATCGGACAATGCAGATTCTTTGCCTCTGGCTATCGTTCTAAGATTGTTTATCTCATTATTTTTCCGGACTATATAATCAAAAATAGGTAAAATGGATAATGGATAATAATGCGATACCTTTGATGAATATTTCATTGCATATTTGTCCAGTTCTGCTTCCACATCCATAAGTGAGGGCATATCTTCACTGATCACTTCTGAAAGCGCAGACCAATATGAATAATCTTCCATGCTTTTAATGAAATCCGGCCATGAGAGAGAGACCAGACGACGTAGATCTCCATCTTTCAGTTCAGCTCCGCCAGATATTAACAGTTCCATTATCTCATCCCTGGGAAGGTCTGCCTTTTTAGTCCTGAAAAGGGTCTTAAGGTTTTTAAGGTCGATTTCGGTCTTGATGAATTTCAGGCTTAACTTTTCACCCTTGGATTTGCCCATTGAAGAAAGTATTCTGGAATAATATAACTTATCCAGATTGTTCTCGACAGTTGACAGCATTCCGCCCTGGTAATCGGAAATAGCAGAATGATATGGGGTATTTTCAAGAGCAACCTTGATATCATCAATTGATTCCATGCCGGCAATTGAGATAAGTTGACGATATCCTAGTTGGCCTGCCGCCACCACAGCCTCTTGTATCTCTTCAAGAGTAGCTCCGTAATATTTCCCCCTGAGGATGGTCTTGATATTCCAGATATCCCAGTACCTCAGGTATTCTGTGATCAAATAATGCGGTTCATCCTTGGAAATACGTAACAATTTCCTGTATGTCCTGGCAAGATTCTGATTGAGGGCATGCTCTACAAGGTCTATGCCGCTGTATTTCTGGGCAAGTTCATCCACATCCTGTTTATATTCCGACTCACCGATAAAACGTGTGATCTCAGCAAGGTCCATGTTCATCATCTTTGGAAAAACTTCCCTTTGGATCAGCTTGCTCTTCATAGCCCTGACCCGGGCCGTAATGTATGCATACTTTTTACTGCCCCGGCGATTAAAGAACATCTTATACCTCATCCGAAGAGTATGTCTGATACAGGTTTTAGTGTTTGTTCAGACACATCATCCAGGATCCTGTCAAAAGTGTAGTCCTGTCGTATTGAACCGTCCTCATTCTCAATGATCAGTCCGCCAATACAGTCAATCTCACCCATAAAGGTAAGGTCTGTCAATTCCCGCACCAGCTTTGCATCCCTTGCATTGGAATATACCCTGATGCCGTCACTTCCATGCTCATCAAGAATTGCTTTCAACATGGATGCATTCTTGTCTGGTGACAATGACGATATAGCCTCTCTGGCCGACTGGTAAACGCTGTCCAGAACATCCTTCTTAGCATTCAGTGCAGATCTCTTGATCTCAAGTTGCGCACTTGATGTTTCCTGTTTGAGCCTTCTCTGGATATTTGCCTCTACTTCGGTCTTGCTGTCAGCTAAAATCATTTCAGCTTCATTTTTAGATTTGTCTATCAGTGCTGAAGCTTCATCCTGTGCCTCAGCTTCAATAGTGGCTACTTCTGTTTTTGCCTGTTCCAGGATATCATTTACAACATTTTCAAGTCCCATGTCCAATCTCCCGCTAACGGGTGTTAGTTCATGCTACGAACCAAAGCAGTATGGCAACTACCAGACCAAAGATAACAATAGTCTCCGGGATAACGGTCATGATAAGACCTTTACCGAATAGTTCCTCGCGTTCTGCCATTGCACCTACTGCTGCAGCGCCAATATCCTTTTCTGCAAGGGCCGATGCAATACCGGACAGTCCTACTGCCAGGCCTGCGCCGATTGCTATAAGTCCTCTCTGGTTTGCAAGTATCTGTTCAACTGATGCTTCTGCCAAATTTATATCTACCATTTATTTTACCTCAGTATATTTTCGATTATATCCGAATGGATTAAATTTACGACCACCGCCACTGTAGAATTTTGTAAAGAATTCTACATACTGCAACCTTAATGCATGCAGTCCTGGTGCTACGACACCAAGCACGGTGTTAACAGTGTGTCCGATAAGGAGCACAATAATTCCAATTATTATGAAAATTCCCCCTTCCGGAAAGAGCAAATTTGTCACAATATTATTGATTGCAAATGCAATACCTACAGAAGATAGACCCACGGCGGCCAACCTTGTATATGACAAGGTATTACTTAGAATAGAAGGCAGTTCAAGAATGGCTGCCCCGCCTTCACCTGCAATGAGCATCACCACACCTATCACTGATATGACAATTCCACCGGTCTTACCAACAACAGGAATATATCCCAGGGCTGCAAGAACAAATATAGCGATTCCCAGTTGCAGTATAATCCAGCTTATCTTTTCCAGCACCGCAGTCTTTATACCGTGTGAGACGGCTTCGTTCCTGAAACCAAGAAGGAATCCCAGATTCAGGTGCACAACACCGATAAGTGCTGATATTATCAAAAGTAAGGGTATATCGTCCTTGCCAAGTCTATCAAGGAGAGGCAGGGCATGGAAGTTATAGAATATCCCTCCAAGGGCACTGTGTTCACCAAACAGTACTGCCACAATGCTGTGGTGCCCACACACATGGAAACCGAATATTTCCGCAAACAATATGCCGAAAAATATTGTGGTAATACTGCAATAGACAAGCAGTGTTGCCAGTGGTCTCAGACCGCCGGTCTTTATCTTTGCCCTGCCTACCAGTCCCAGTGTAAGGAGTACCAGACCATACCCTATATCTCCAAGCATGACCCCGTAGAATAATGGAAATGTGAAGAAAATAATAACTGATGGGTCGATCTCCTTATAGAGTGGTCTGGAATATAAGTCCATGATCGTTTCAAGAGGCTTGACCGGTCCGGGATTATTATATTCCACCGGAATAGTACTGGATTCGATCTCTTCTTTCTCCGTATCCAGTTTGGAGATCATCACACTGCCATTGAAATTTGTCTCAAGGGTATCTACCACCTGGTGGAACTTGTCATCAGTTATCCAGCAATCAATAATAAATGTACTTTCAGATGTTGCAAAACGCAATGGTGCTTCTGCTTTTTCTGTAGTGATCGATAATATCTCATCTGAAGCAAGGACGAAATCCATATATTTACCTTTAATAACGGAAATTTCATCTTCAAGTGATGTCAGTTCAAGGTGTATGTCTTCTTTCCTGTTTTGCATCCCTGTCATAATCTTTCCGGGATTGCCTTTTAATTCAGGTACACGGATATCATTAAAGTAATAATTTTCAAGAATGTCAGTGACCTGCTGCTGGTGTTCAACAGGCACAAATAAGGTGATAACATTTCTCTTGTCATGGGGTGATGATAACAGTTCATAATTTGCTGTAATAGTCCTGATCTCTTGTTCAATTTCAGGTATTTCACCCTGGATATAGCCTGTGATGGCAATGATAGAATTATATCCCCTATAAAACTCAAGGTCCAGTGAGAGTAAAGACAGAGGTTCCAGCACGAAAATGGAATCGTCTATATTCTTTAGTTCATTACCAAGTACATTTTTCCGATCTAATAAATCGTTGACAGTTGAATCAAGCTTTTCTAATTTTGCATCCAGTTCATTTAAAATTGCATCTTCATTTTGAAGCTTATCGGAATGTTTTGGTTTTATACCTAAAAAATTTGTAATGGATCGTAGCTTGACCAATTTGTTGGAAGCTTCCGATGCCGCTTCACCGGGTTTGCCAATTGTAAGAAATGAATCGTCCTCAGTGAAATCTTCTACATGGACACACTGTATTGAATGTAAGATGTCCACAGTCGGATGCAATAATTTCTTATTGCCTATAATTACTGCCTTTGAAA
>JAUVLO010000129.1 GCA_030600695.1 Methanosarcinales archaeon
AAAACGATATTCGGACTGCATTTCCTTTATAAGAGCTGCACCGATGGCAGGAAATGTACGCTCATTGCAACAGAAGAGATGCCGGAAGACATTCTCATAGAGGGAGGGATGCTTGGGCTTGACCTGCAACCGTATTTCGATAGCGGGCAGCTTATAATCGATCGCGTGCTTGAGACAAGAACTGAAAGTACCAAAATGTCGGCACAATTCGGATCTGGATTTGATGCCACTGAAATGGACATACTTGAGCGAGTTCAATCAGTGCCGGATGATATTGAAGTGGTGGTTATCGATAACATAGGGGTATTTGCACTGGACTTGACTATAAAAGAATTCAGGAACAAGATCGATACCATAAACCACACACTTTCATGCAAAGGCTGTACCACACTGTTCATCATGGATGAAACTGCGTATGAACTGACCCACATGCTGGCAGAATATTCTGTTTACGGTTCTATTAAACTTATGATAAAAGAAAACCCATATACTGGTATGAGGGAGCGTTACATAGATATTCCTAAGATGCGGGGTACCTACATTTCACTGGAATTATCAGTATTTGACATCACATCGGAGGGATTCATATTCCGTAAATCCAATAAAACGATTGAATAAAGGGAGTGAAAAAAGCAAATGGAACGAATATCAACAGGAATAGATGGACTGGATGCAAAGCTTAGCGGAGGTTATCTAAAAGGCAAAGGAATACTGGTAACAGGAGCTTCCGGTACCGGAAAGACTATCTTTGCACTTCACTTTATCTACAAATCTTGTCTGGATGGTAAAAAGTGTATACTAATCGCAACAGAAGAGATACCTGAAGATATACTTTACCAGGGAGGAATATTGGGGCTTGACCTTAACAAATATTATGAGAACGGTCTGCTTACTATTGAACGTGTATTTGAGAGCCGTTCGTATCAAGCTGACCAGAAGAAAAAATATGGATTCGAAACCGAAGGTCTTGATGTAGACTTACCCAATCTTACCAATTCTGTGCCAGAAGGTACGGATGTCGTCGTTATAGACAACATTGGAGTATTTACCCTGCGCTTAACAGCCCAGGATTTCAGGGAACAGTTTGATGTATTGAATTATACATTCAACAAAAAGGGATATACTACCATATTTATTATGGACGACACAGCATACAATATGACCCACCGAATTGCCGATTATTCTGTTTATGGCTCAGTCAAGTTTGTAGTAAAGGAAAATCCTTACACTGATAAAATGGAACGTTACTTGAGTATTCCAAAAATGCGCAGCACAGACATTTTACCGGATGTGTATAAATTTGAAATAACATCTGAAGGGATCAAACTTAATAAACCATAGCAAAAAGTATAAATATGGAGAATAAAGCAGAATTTCTTTGAAAGTATGTGCTCTTAGTATATTGTTATTCCTGCGGTTGCTGTGGTATTTCTCAAACTGGAAATACACTGTAAAAGAAGAGGCAAAAGAATGAAACTTACCCGAAAGTTAATAATGATGGGGCTGGCTGTTATCTTAATTACAACGCTCGTTCTTACTATGGCAGTACATGTATTACTGTGTGAACTTTCTGAAACTGAGATCAAACGTGATATGGAAAGCCACGCCAACATTGCCATTACAGAATATTCTGAAAATTTTGATGAAATAAAACAATTTTCAGATTTTATTGTCAGGAGAAATGTATTTTTAACAGTATTTAAAGAAAAGGATTCGGCAGCCTTGCATACACTTTTAGCATACGAGAAGGCACAGTTCGATATGGACTTTGTAACTGTAGTGGATGCAAATATGACAGTTCTTGCCAGGGCTAATACAGACATTTCAGGAGATATAGCCCCTTTCAATGAACTTGTTGAAAATGTCCTGCAAGGTAACCACCTATCATCCACTGAAATTATCAGCCAGAGTTACCTGGGCAAGGAAAATCTCGATACAATTATACCGGTCAAAGCTGACACCGGACCGAAACATGCCGGAACCATCACTTCCGCCATGGTACAGGTATATTTTACTCCAATATATGTGGACGAACGTATTGAAGGAGTATTAATAAGCGGCAGGGTATTAAATAACAGGAACAGGGTACCGGATGATGTTGATACAAGGCTCAAAGATACCGTCACAGCAGTGTATCAGGGACAATACTGCATAGCAACCAGTTCAATAATTGGAAATGATGTACTTCTCGGCACTTCGCTTCCAATAGATATCCTTGAGAAACTCCATTTAGGAATGAACTCTATTGGTGAAATAGAGAGATTTTCGATATCATACGTTTATGCGGCCGTCCCAATTATAGACAATCATGGGCACTTTATCGGGGCACTTGTTGTAAGCAGTCCAAAGGAACGGTACTTAGTAGCGTCAGAAACTGCAAGCAAAACAATACTCTTCATTATGATTGTAACTTTGTTCGTTACAGCTGAAATTTTATTTTATGCATCAAATAGAATCATATCTCCTCTTACTTATCTTAACAATGCTGTAAAGTATGTAGCTGCCGGAAAAGGATATAAAAAAGTAGAGATAGAGACCAATGATGAAGCAGGCGAAATGGCAGAATCCTTCAACCAGATGGTGGATTCACTGGAAATGAAGGATAAAAAAGCATTGGAATCAAACGAAAAGCTTCACCAGCTAAACGAATCACTTCGGGAACAGGCTATTTACCTTGAAGCACAGCAAACGCAGTCGGCTGCATATACCGAGATACTTACGCGTTTAGGCAGCACCATAGACCTGGATACGATCTTAAGAGAAGGTCTTGGCAATCTTATGGAATATACAAATTCACCGCTTGGTGCGGTTTATCTATATGACCCTGATCGCAAGGTGCTTGTACCGTTTGCCACCAATGGTGCGAAAAAAGTGGTTTCCGAGCAGGAATTCGATCTGGATGAAGGTATTCCGGGCCAGACTGCCGTTAAGAAAGAAATGATCGTGGTAACAGATATTCCGGTAGACAGTATATACAGGATCGAAACCGGACTGTGTGAGATCCCGCCAAAGACTGTTGTCAGTATTCCGATAGTCTTTAAGGACATGCTTTTGGGTGTTATGATCACCTGTCATCCCGGTGACGTCCCGCCGGATATGCTGGATTTCATGACACGAATAGTTGACCAGCATGCAGTAGCTGTCAATAATGCAAAAACCTACCTGCAAACACAAAAGATGGCGAGCACATTAAAAAAGCAGCGTGACGAACTTAACATAAAGACACAGGAACTTGCAGCAGCCAGCAAGACGAAGTCTGAGTTCCTGGCTAACATGAGCCATGAACTGAGAACTCCGCTAAATTCGATCATAGGTTTTTCAGAGATACTGCACGATGGAACATTCGGTGCCATTAACGAAAAGCAGTCAAGGTATGTCAGTAATATCCTGACAAGCGGCAAGCATCTCTTAAGTCTCATCAATGATATACTTGACCTGTCAAAGGTCGAAGCAGGGAAGATGGAACTGCAATGTGAGGAGTTCAATATCTCAGATGCCATTAATGAGGTGAAGACAGTAACAGCAACCCTGGCAGCAAAGAAGAATATTGTTATGGAAACTAAGATCGACCCGGAACTTGCACTTATTATGGCAGATAAAGGCAAGATCAAGCAGGTACTCTATAATCTCATAAGCAACGCCATTAAATTCACACCTGAAAAGGGGCTGATCACCATAAATGGTCAGCGTGTAGGGGACATGGCACAGGTCGAGGTCAAAGATTCAGGGATCGGAATATCAAAGGACGGCCAGAAAAAGCTTTTCCGGTCTTTTGTACAGCTTGATGCATCAACTGCCAGGGAATATAGCGGAACTGGACTGGGACTTGTCCTTGTTAAGCGGTTCGTGGAACAGCATGGTGGTGAGGTGAGGCTGGAAAGTGAACCCGGCAAAGGCAGTTCGTTTATTTTCACCATACCGATAGAAGGTAAAATAAAAGCATCTGGCGCTATTAAAGAACCCGGGCCAAAAGCCGGGACTAAAGTAACCGCAATTCCTGAGATGCCTGCATTGAAAGAAACAGTGAATGCAGAGGCTAAAGCTGGAACAACTATAATGCCTGAAGTACCTGCGGCAAGAGAAACAGTGACTGAAGAGGATATTGAACAGATCGAAATACCATCGATCACTGAGCCGGAAGGTTCGACAGGGGATGAACCGCTTATCCTTGTTGTGGAAGATGATAAAAACGCAAGCGAACTACTTATGGTCATGCTCACAAAAGCAGGATACAGGGCTGTACCTGCCTATACAGGCAAAGAGGCACTGGCATTAGTGGGAAAAATGGAGCCGTTCGCCATTACACTGGACATCATGCTTCCGGGTATGGACGGATGGGAAGTACTTAATCGCTTGAAAAATAATCCCAA
>JAUVLO010000135.1 GCA_030600695.1 Methanosarcinales archaeon
TCAATGGCTTCAAGAGTGGCTTCCATGACAAGTTTCTCTGTGAACGGGTCGCCTATCTGGACACTGTGCCGTTCCTCTGATTCCGATTCCTCGCTTAAGTCCCTGGATGCAAAGGACGCACCGCCCATCCCGTCCCTGCCAGTGGACGAACCCATTAGCACCAGCTTGTTGCCAGCCTTCCGGGCAATGGCAGTAACTATCTTATCCTCGCGGGCCAGGCCTACGCATACCACATTCACCAGGGGGTTGCCGCTGAAACTTTCATGGAAATAGGCCTCTCCCCGCACCACAGGTACGCCGATACAGTTCCCGTATCCTGCAATGCCCATTATCACATGTTCGAAAAGATACCTGTTCTTCTCATTATCGAGCGGCCCGAAATACAGGGGGTCCATCAGGGCTATGGGCCGTGCACCCATGGAAATGATATCCCGCACGATCCCACCAACACCTGTGGCTGCACCATTGTAAGGGTCAACATACGATGGGTGGTTGTGGCTCTCCATCCCAATGGCCAATACCCAGCCGTCCTCAAGTCGGACAATAGCGGCATCGTCCCCGGGACCGATGATGACCCGCTCACCGGTGGTGGTAAATGTTTTCAATATCGATGAGCTGGAACGGTATGAGCAGTGTTCGCTCCACAGGTTCAAAAAACAGCCCTGTTCAACTTCGGTGGGCTCCCTGCCCAGCCGCTTTGCAATCTTCTTATAATCGTCCTCGGGTAACATGTCAGGTCTCTCTTGTTCGTGTTTAATTACTGTTCAATTGTTATTATTTCTTATGCACCAGTTTCATAACATCGTGCTGGGTAACTACACCCACTACCTTGCCCATATCCATCACAAGTACAGCCGGGCTCTGTTCAAGCAGGTGTGAGATGATACTGACCACCGTGTCCTTTGAAACAGTGGAAAAAGAACTGCCCATGATATCACTGACCTGCATATTGGATAGTTTATCAGTATCCCTTTCGGTCATGTAATGGACAACCGTTTCAGAAGAAATGCTGCCCACCGGCACACCGTTCTCGATAACAGGCACCTGGGAGAATCCTTCATTTTCCATAATATCAACAGCTTCTTCCACAGACGACCCCGGACGTGTATGTATCACAGGAAAATGCATAATATCCCCTGCCAGTATCCTCTTTTTTTCAGTGGTATCAAAAGCATCTAATATCTTGGTCAATGTTGAAAGCCTTGGATCCACGTCCCCTGCTTCAATTCTGGCTATCAGGGGCTGGCTCACGCCTGCAAGTTTGGCCAGTTCGTTCTGGGTCAGGTTAAGACCGACCCTGCGCTTCTTCATATCTCCGGGCGTAGGTAGGAACATGGTCATACACTTCTTTGAAAAGGATAATCAAATTATAGAATTAAATTATATAACTCAGGGTAATATCAATTTATCGATATTGATATTCCTGCATCATACATGACGAACCGGGTATTCACAGTTATGATTTTTCCATCCGGACAATTTCGTACATTCCTTCTTTGTACAAAATAATAGTCTTCTCAAATCCTACCATGATCATATCGATGGTATTATTCTCAGATTCCAGTTCCACTACCCGTTCATATGTCCGGTTGGTCAGGTTCATCTCATCTGAGTTGTCATCGGACTTTAATCCCTGGCTGTAGGCCTCTTCAAAAGCTTCCCTTGAAAAACCCACAATATTTTCCATATAATTCATTGTAACACTATACCACTGTAACACTATACCACTGTAACACTGTAACACTACACTATATACCTATACCACTGTGCCCTATAGACCTGTATATCAAATTGAAGTAGTCTGTAATAAAAATTATCCCATAAAATCCAGGTAACAGGCTAAAATATCTTAATCGTTCAAACCATGGGCTGCCTTGAATTCCTGGTAGGCCTCAAACATCAGCCGTTCCAGTTCCTCTATCCTCTCAGGTTCTGATGATTCTATATTACCGTCAGTATCCACTACACTGACGATAATACCAAACCTATCAGCAGCAGCCTTGTCGGCAACGGACACTAATCCGGTGTCATCCTCTTCGGAAATGTAATCAAGGTTCATGGTCGCGAGTTGCTTGAATCCCACCTCAAGCTGCAATTCGGGTGTGAAGGAGTGTATGACTTCCACCTTTCCTTCCAGGGTGCTCTTATAGGCCTGGTACATGTGCCGGCTCTGCCTGTACCCCACATATATTTCCAGCAGTGTTACACCAATCATGGAATTCTCATGTTTTCCCACAACAAGGTCGCTGATGATCTTCTGCCCGCCATCATCAGTATGCATGACCAGAAAACCGGATTCTTTCCCCTCCTCATTGGAAATCTCCACGACCTTGAGCAGGCACTGGCCCAAGGTCATATCCCGGGTGGGTAGTATCCTGTCAAAATCCTTTACAGTCCTTGAGAACTGGCTATCATCGTAATCTCCCACTCCCTCCCGGTTCAATATATCCATTACCTTGGCACCCTGGATACCCAACAGATTGGACTTTATACCATACTTTTTTTCCTTTCTCAGCAGTTCTTCCAGCCTGTCTTTTGCATCCATATGGCGCTGAAGCCTGCGCCTCACCAGCATATCTTCATCGGCAATGACTTCGATCTGCTTTGGTTCTACTCCGATTTTAGCTGACAATTCTGATATCTCATTGAATAAGTGCTCTTCACCCAGTTCCATTACATCGAAGACATCTTCAATGATGTAAATGAGCTTATCCAGCATTTTCACATCCACATATATGGGGTTATCCCCATCAAAGATCGGAAGCTTGCGCCGTTCCACAATCTCCTGTTCCATTTTATCCATTATATCCTTACGGATAATTATTACAGGCTGGGCAGAACGTGCCCGTCCCTCATAGATAGCACCTACCTTCTCATCTGCCATTCCGATACTAATGGTTGTCTTGCCACCGCCCTGCGGACCGCTGAGAAATAAGATAGGGTTAGCTGCCAGTTCCTTTCTCAGTATCTCGGTCAATTCATCTTTTGTGTGTTTTGATGTGTCAAGCACGTTCACTGGAATTACCCCTTGGGATCTTATGGTCTGGTAGCCTGTAGAGCTTTCCTGTAATTAAGAATTGCGTAATAGAAAAATAAAAAAAGATATTGGCTGTGCCCGCGGGCACAGCATAGTCATCTACATGTCAAAATCCATATCCGGCATGCCGCCTGGCGGCATTCCACCCGGCATTCCCTCGCCCATGCCGCCGGAACTGGTGGATGCAATGACATCATCTATTCTCAGGATCATTGTGGCGGATTCGGTAGCAGAGTTCAATGCCTGGGTCTTTACCCTCAGGGGCTCTACCACGCCTTCTTCCCACATATCTGTCACTTCACCGGTGATCACATTCAGGCCTGCAGTCTTCACACCCTTCTCATGCTGGCTGCGCAGTTCCACCAGTTTATCGATTGGGTCCAGGCCGCCGTTCTCGGCAAGTGTGCGCGGGATCACTTCAAGTGCCTCAGCAAAGGCGGTCACTGCAAGCTGCTCCCTGCCCTTGAGCGTGGCTGCGTATTCCTTTAATCTCAGCGCCAGTTCCACTTCAGGTGACCCGCCGCCAGCTACAAGTTTACCATCCTCTATGACCACTCCGACTACCCTGGTGGCATCCTCGAAGGCAGTCTCCACATTGTTCACCACATGCTCGGTACTGCCCCTCAGGATCACTGACACTGACTTTGGGTTCTTGCAACTGGTAACAAATGTAGTATCCTCGCCGCCCAT
Source organism: Methanosarcinales archaeon (assembly GCA_030600695.1). Lineage (GTDB taxonomy): Archaea > Halobacteriota > Methanosarcinia > Methanosarcinales > Methanocomedenaceae > Methanocomedens_A. The sequence goes on from JAUVLO010000135.1 coordinate 3,728, forward strand.
TTTGCGTTCCTCTACCAGTCCGGCAAATCCAAGGTCTGACTCGGATATCTCGTTAATATTATTGACAATAGTGGCACCGGTTGCCCGTGCCATTTTCTCAAAGTCGCTTTTCAGGAACCTTCGGATGCCAAATATCCCTTCCTTTGCCAGGTAATGCTGTGCCATATCATCAATACCCTTCTGGCAGAACAAAACATTTGCACCGCTTTTTGCAATCTTGTCCACCATATCCTTCAGCATTTTCTCTTCCTGGTCAAGGAACAACTGCAGCTGGTCAGGGGATGTGATGTTGATCTCTGCATCCATTTCGGTCTTATGGATCTCCACCTGTGCATTGAGCAGCAGTATCCTGGCATTTTCGATACGCTTTGGCATATTTTCATGTACCCTGCTCTTGTTCACTATCATGCCCTCGA
>JAUVLO010000125.1 GCA_030600695.1 Methanosarcinales archaeon
ATTATTTTCCAAAAGACCAATAATTTCATACGATTCTCCAATTTAATTTAAATCGAATACGGATGACACGGATTTGACGGATTTTCACGGATTTATTTTTTATCCGTGCGCATCCGTGCAATCCGTGTTCCATTACAATATTACTCTTAACCAATGACACATGCGTCGGAATTATTCAGTTTTCAGAAATTCGGGAATTATTGTTTGGATTTTTTTAGAGGGTTATTGGCGCATCCAGTCATCCCATTTCTGGCCCTTGGAATCTAAAATGTTCACAATATCTTCTATAAGTTCTGCAGGGATGCCAACTACCAGTTCATCATCCTTAAGACCTGCATTCTTAGCAGCTCCGTCACAGCCAATGGAGACATTTAATTCACCGGTCGTATAAGGCGAACCTGTAGCATCAGCACATGTTGACTGGATGCCTGCAAAGTTTGAGGTCACCCGTCCGCCGTGTCTATAGATCACGGCATGGACAATCCGTCTTGCAGCAAGCACATTTGCCATAACCACAATAACATCGGGTTGTGTCGGGGTGTTATCAAGCGGGGCAACTATGGTGTTGACTATTGACCCTGGTGTGGGCCTGGGCATATTATCTACTACTCGTTTGGCAATGCCAAGGGATATTTCTTTACCAAGTTTATTGAAATAGAGTGCTCCGCTTGAGATATTTTCAGGATAATCCCTAAGTCCAATAGCAGCCGCGCCTCCTTTACATGAATGTTGTTCTTCGGCTGCTAATGTTATTGTATCATTGAACCTGGCATTCTGTAACATTTGACAATATCTAACCGATTCGGTAATTTGTTCCATTCCCTCAGGAATGTCTTCTTTTCTTGTTAAAAGTGAAACTGCTATTGGTTTTCCATTTAACTTCAGGATATCTACTAATTTTCTTGACATTTCAGAATATTCCATATTACTTACCACCTTTTTCTAATGGGTTTAACTACATATTGATTATTGATTATTAATCATTAATCTTATTATATTTTCCTAAAATGATTTTCTCTTCAACAATTTTTCCTGGAACTCCAGGGTGCTTTTTTCAAAAAAGCCGGATTATGCAGGGAATGCCAGGTATTATGTTGAGAAAAGAAGGATGGGGTATAGTAAGGAGATGAAAGCGCATTATTGCAGGAAACTACTTGCCTCCTGATTATCGCAGTGATTGAGCAAATTTGTTTTTACTAATTTTCTGAACTTTTTTGAAACCTATGAACTTTCCCTCTGTATCATCTTTTCCAGTTCTTCGAGAATATCCTCAATGGACATTTCCTTTGATGCAAGAATGTCTTCATTTACATGTTTATGGTGAGGAAAAGTATTTACCTGACGGTGGTGCGGCGCATTATCCCACCTGATAATAAGTTGAGTCCCCTTCGATACATGATAAGCATATCTCTGGAATTTAGGTGACTTTTTATTATTTACTGGGACGATTCAGAAAACCGCAGAGAGCGCAGAGGCACGCAGAGAAAACAACACATCTCTGCGCCTCTCTGCATCCTCTGCGGTGAATCTTTTTTGGCACGATCCATTTATCCAGAATAAATTAAAAAGTCACAGAATAGGTGCTGCAAAACTATTATAGTAGTTGAATAGTAGTTGAATACCGAATATATTCGGGATAACATCTAATAAACCCCATAACCTATATTGAGTGTGAAAAATATGGATCAAGTAAAAGATAAAAAACCAATCGATGACAACCAGAAGATAGCTGAAAATCTCCAGAAGATCAAGCACAAGATTATGATAATGAGTGGGAAAGGCGGTGTTGGAAAAAGCACAGTAGCTGTAAATTTGGCATACGATCTCTCAAATCAGGGTGCAGATGTTGGCTTATTAGATGTTGACCTACACGGCCCCAGTACTCTTAAAATGTTAAATATTGAAAACGTGGAGGTTAAAGGAGACACTGATGGTATTTTTCCTGTTGAAGTTACTCCTCACTTAAAGGTTATGTCAATGGGATTGTTTCTCGTTGAGGCAGATACACCAGTAATATGGAGAGGGCCTGTAAAGATGGGAGCGATCAGGCAGTTCCTTGAAGAAGTTCACTGGGGCAATCTGGATTACCTGATCATTGACCTGCCGCCAGGTACAGGTGATGAGCCGTTAAGTATTGCCCAGTTAATTCCGGATACCAATGGAACAGTGATAATCACCACGCCCCAGGAAATTGCTCTTCTTGATTCAAAAAAGGCTGTAAACTTTGCAAAGACACTCAAAATACCAGTCATAGGGATCATTGAAAATATGAGTGGTTTCACCTGTCCTCATTGCGGTGAATCTATAGACCTCTTTAAAGTTGGCGGAGGGGAAAATGCAGCCCGTGAGTTAGGTGTACCGTTCCTGGGTAGAATTCCTCTTGACCAAAAAATCGTTGAGGATTGTGATAATGGGACCCCGTTTGTTGCATCTGGTGATAAATCAGAATCAACTGAGTCTTTCAAGGAGATTGTTGCACAAATCGAGGACTTTGTAAATGGAAATTAAGGATGTGAATGTTAGAATATTTTATATGCAGCTAAGATAAACATTATAATTGACTGTGAATAGACAAATAAACTATAGGAGGAAATATGAAAATAGCTATTACGGCATCAGGAGATAATCTGGATAGCCAGATGGACCCCAGATTTGGAAGATGCCAATATTTTGTGATCGTGGACCCGGATACAATGGATTTTGAAGCTATGCAAAATGAAAGTGCAATGGCTTCCGGCGGGGCTGGGATACAGGCTGCGCAAACCATTGTTAATGTAGGGATCAATGCAGTGATAACAGGGAATGTGGGACCAAATGCTTTTGAGGTACTCTCAGCATCAGGCATTGAAACAATGACTGGCGGCAGTGGAACTGTCAGACATGCATTAGAACTCTATAAAAGCGGTGGTTTGCAGTCTTCGGCGGGTGCGACAGTTGGCGCTCATGCCGGGATGCCTCTTGGCATGGATTCCGGACAAGGGACAGGCCAGGCACCAATAACAAAAGAACAGAAAATCTCAATGCTGGAAGAAGAACTGGAACAGGCTGGGTTACAATTGGCTCAAATCAAGAAAAAACTTGATGATATGAAATAATAAGAGGTGAATAAATGCCAGCAGGTCAAGGAAGAGGTAGCGGTATGGGCAGAGGTGGAGGACGGCAAGGCATGGGGCCTCCGAAGGAGTGTAAATGTCCGAGTTGCGGATACACCATCCCACACCAGCCAGGACAGCCGTGTGCCAGTCAGGCATGCCCGAAATGTGGAACTAATATGGTAGGAATGTAATTTAGTGTTAAGGAGGATAAATAATGAAAGTATGCGTCCCAACAATGGAAAATGGCGGTTTGAATGATATGGTAGCCCAGCATTTTGGCAGGGCACCCACTTATACTATAGTTGATATTGAAACAAATGCAGTTGAAGTGATTCCGAATACAAGTGAACATTTGGGGGGTACCGGAGTTCCACCTGAGTTCATAGCACCAACAGGTACCCATATTATGCTCTGTTCCGGACTTGGACCAAGGGCAGTAAATATGTTCGAACAATACGGGATCGATGTATTTGTCGGTGCTTCAGGAACAGTCCAGGATGCAGTAGCTGCATGGCAGAAGGGACTGTTAAGTGAAGCTACTGATGAGAATGCCTGCAGTGAACACAGGCATGAATAAGATCATAAAGCGAATCAAAACACTTGAAAGGGAGGTGAAATAAATGCCAGGAGGAGACGGAACAGGACCCCAAGGTTTTGGTCCGAGGACAGGCAGGGCAGCAGGTTATTGTGCACAGTATCCAGTCCCAGGATATATGAATCCCATTTTCGGCAGGGGTTTTTATCGTGGCGGGGGCCGGGGTCGCCGTAATTTGTACTATGCGACAGGTTTGACTGGTTGGCAGCGCGGTGCTTATAGTTACCCACCACCAGTGGTTCAGACAATTACAAAAGAACAAGAGCTTGCTGAACTGAAAAATGAGGCAGAATTCATGGAAAATGAATTGAAAGAGATAAAGAAACGGATTCAAGAGATTGGGGAATAAAATCCCCGATCAATTTTTTTTTGAACCAATATGAAATATCTATATCAGATTAAGTCTGGTTGCAGTTATTATTTATGCAACATTAGGTAGAGAAAAAGTCTAATCATACAGTAATGTTCAGGATCAAAAATTTGTACATTTACAGGAGATGAAACAAATGGCAGAAGAATTTAAATGGTTTTTAAAAGATGCGATAGTAGATACAGGCATGTGTACATATTGCGGTGCGTGTGCCGCAGTGTGTCCATATGATATAATTGAATTTGATGAGAACGGTCCGAAGTTGAAAGATGAATGCTACAGAAACGGAGAAGGTGCATGCAAGGATGTGTGCCAGCGGGTCATGACAGATGCATCACGCTTATCCATGAACGTATTCAACTTTATGGCAAAACCTCCATCACTCATTGGACAGTACGAAAAAATAGTTGCCGCAAGGGCGACAGATTCCGCAATACGTGAAAAGGGCCAGGATGGCGGTGCTGTAACAGCACTTTTGACATACTGTTTTGACAACGGATTGATCGATGGTGCAGTAACTACTGCAGGGTTCGCAGAACCAAGTTCACACATCGTAACGAACAAGGAAGAACTCATGGATACCACAGGTGCAAAATATTCCACAATT
>JAUVLO010000123.1 GCA_030600695.1 Methanosarcinales archaeon
GGTGGCACCGCTAAGTCCACCCGAATCCGGCCGGTCCGTGGTCAACTGTATGGCATAATCAAAATCCCTGGGTGTGACGAGCATGCTCTGAAGGATATAGTTCTTGGGCACGCCGCCGCCTATGAGCACCGCACCGGCCCGCTCTGCCCCGTAGCAGATATCCATGAACTCACGCATATCAGCAAAGGCATCCACTACAAGTTTACCGGTCTGCTTGAACAGCCAGGCCTGCAGTCCCACAATCGAGTCCTGCACAGCCGGGCAGTAGATGGGAATTTCGGCATCAAAAGCGCTTTTTAATATAGAATCTTTATCTTCCAGCCGGCTGCCAATGTGGGTCAGCAGTTCCCTGATGGAAATGGTCTGGTTCTCAAGTTCTGAATAAACCGACTGAAGGAACTCCTCCAGGTCAGTGAAATGCTCCTCTGGCAGGAACACGTCATATATCCTGTTCACCTGGTCATGTTTCAACTGGATGTCATTCACCTGGTCAGACCCTTTGTAGTGGTGCAGCCCCAGGCTCTCGATAATGTCATGCACCAGGTTGGCACCTGTGGTCACCAGTACATCGATGTGGCCGTCCCTGATAAGCCCGCTTACGATATTTCGCATGCCTGCCGGCACCATGGCCCCGGCCAGCCCGAAGAACCTTGTACACTCGGTATCCTCCAGCATGGCAGTGTAGATGTCCACGGCTTCTGCCAGCCTGCCGGCACCGAAAGCGCAGCCGCTCATCTGGTCAATCAGTTGGTCTACTGACATGTCCGGGGTAATGGCAGCGTGGCGGATGGGTTGTTCGAGATTTTTACTATGCATCATAGTTTATCAATCAGTCACAATTCAGTTTTTCGCTAGGTGAAAAAAGCAATGATGGACTTGCCATTGGGGATTGCTCCGCAAGGTCTCCCCATTCATCAGCAAAACAATCGATACACCTTCCATTTATTTGTGGATGCTCTTTACCAAGAGGTGTGTGACATATTTTGCATTCTGAAACCATTAATGACAACCCTTCTTTTATTAAGTTATAAGATAGATAACTATATAGAAATAAGAGGATTTTATTGACATATATCATTTGTCATTATGACATTCATGATCCAGAATATCACATAGAGTCAATCCTATTTCAAAAAGAATTAGTTGCTTAACTTTTATATATTTTCGCCACACTATGGAAGTCGCCATATCAATATAATACTTATACATGTGTCATCGGTTAAGAGTAACATTGTGATAGAACACGGATTGTACGGATGACACGGATGCGCGCGGATACGAAAATAAATCCGTGAAAATCCGTTTAATCCGTGTCATCTGTGTTCTATTTAAACTAAATTGGTTAATCATAACAAATCATTGGTTCTTTGGAAAACGATACATATCGAGCCAGTCAAACTCCTTAACCGATGACTAATGAATACTTATATAATTATCCACACTATCATCTCTTATCACCGGAGCAATCATCAAATGGACTCTAACTACAATCCCAAACAAATCGAGCCAAAATGGCAGCAGCGCTGGGAAGAATCAGGCGCTTTCAAAGTAACAGAGGACCCATCCAGGCCAAAATACTACTGCCTTGAGATGTACCCGTACCCATCAGCAGCTCTGCACATGGGACATCTGCGTAATTACTCCATTGGTGACAGCATTGCAAGGTATAAACGAATGCAGGGTTACAATGTGCTCTACCCAATGGGCTATGACGCTTTCGGGCTGCCTGCCGAGAATGCAGCCATCAAGCAGAAGATAGACCCCGAAACCTGGACCCGCAGCAATATCGAGTCCATCAAGGCCCAGCAGCAGGAAATGGGGCTGTCATACGACTGGTCAAGGCAGATACAAAGCCTTGATGCGGACTACTACAAATGGAACCAGTGGATATTCCTGAAACTGTATGAACGGGGCCTGACACTAAGGGAGAGTGCCATCATCAACTGGTGTCCCGACTGCAACACCGTACTTGCCAACGAGCAGGTCATTAGCGGCAGATGCTGGCGGTGCTCATCAGTGGTTGAGCAGAAGGAGTTGAAGCAGTGGTTCTTCAGGATAACCGACTATGCCGATGAACTCCTGTCTGACCTGGACAGCCTGGACTGGCCTGAATCTGTCAAGCTGATGCAGCGCAACTGGATAGGACGCAGCGAGGGGACTATCATCAATTTCAACATTGCCGATACGGGCGAGACCATCCCTATATTCACAACCCGGCCCGATACCGTGTTCGGGGTCACGTTCATGGTATTCGCACCCGAGCACCCCCTGGTAAAAGAATGGGTTGAAGGTACAAATTACCAGACACCGTTCGAGGACTTCCTTGCCGAAGTGCAGCAGGAGGAGAAGTTCCAGCGCACAGCCGCGGACCGGGACAAGAAGGGACTGTTCATCGGGAAGTACGCTGTGAACCCGCTGACAGGTGAGGAAATACCAGTATTTGTTGGCAATTTTGTTATCTACGAATACGGCGGTGGAGCTGTGATGGCAGTGCCCGCCCACGACCAGCGCGACTTTGAGTTTGCAAAAGCGTATGACATTCCCATCAAGGTAGTGATCCAGCCAGAGGACAGGGAACTTGATGACCATGAGATGACCGAAGCCTATGTGGATGACGGGGTACTGGTCAACAGCGGCGAGTTCGACGGCATGAACAACCGTGATGCTATAACCGGAATAAGCGATAAACTGGAAAGTATGGACCTGGGCGGGCGTACTGTCAATTACAAACTCAGGGACTGGCTCATATCAAGACAGCGCTACTGGGGCACACCTATTCCAATAATCTACTGCGACAACTGCGGCACCGTGCCCGTACCATTTGAGGACCTGCCTGTCGGCCTGCCCAAGGACGTGGAATTCACGGGTAGCGGCAACCCGCTGGCCACTTCACAGACCTTTGTCGATACCACATGTCCCAACTGCGGCGGTGCTGCCCGCAGGGAGACCGACACCATGGATACCTTTGTGGACTCATCCTGGTATTTCTTCAAATACTGCAGTCCACGCTCCGAAGATATCCCCTTCGACAGGGATGCTGCATCCTACTGGATGCCAGTGGACCAGTATATCGGAGGCATCGAACACGCTATCCTGCACCTGCTGTATGCCAGGTTCTTTACCAAGGCACTGCGGGATATCGGTCTGACAGAAGTGGGCGAACCCTTTGCCAGGCTGCTGTGCCAGGGTATGGTGAACAAGGAAGCACCTTATTGCGAGCAGTGCAGCAGGTTCTTACCCCCTGGAAATTATGAGGGAGATTCGTGCAGTGCCTGCGGCAGTAAATATGTCTTGAAAAGCGCAAAGATGTCCAAGAGCCTGGGTAATGTGGTAGACCCGCAGGTACTTATGGGGAAGTATGGTGCCGATACTTCACGCTTCTTTATCCTGTTCGGCTCGAACCCTGAGCGGGAACTGGAATGGTCTGATACTGGTATTGATAGCGTCCATAAATTCCTTGAAAAGACCTTCCGCCTGCTGGTGGAACCGCCCGGTTCAGTGAAGGATACAATAGATGCCAGTGACGATTATATCAATTTTATAATAAACAGCACAATAAAGGGTGCAACCGGGGCTTTTGAGGACCTGAAACTCAAGGATGCCATCAACCATGTCATGAAGCTTGTTGATGAACTGTCTGATTATGCCCGCTCACCTGTCAATATGGAACTCTACGACCGGGGCAGGAGGGCTATTACAATGCTCTTGAGCCCCATTACCCCGCACCTGTGTGAGGAAGTATGGGAGTTCACCGGACATGATGGTTTTATCGGCCAGACCCGGTGGCCTGAATATGACGCTGACGTGGTCAGCGAATCAGGCGAGTTTAAATGGAACATGCTCCAGGACCTGACTGATGATATTAAGGAGATAATCAAGATTGCCAGGATAATCTCACCCCAGGCCATCAGGCTCGTTACAGCGGCAGAGTGGAAGTTTGAGCTGGCCGGTATTTTCAGGCAGGAGTTTGCAAAGACCAAGGATCGGGGGCAGATCATGAAGGCCATGATGTCCACTGACCTGAAGCGGTACGGCAAGCAGGTGAACCAGATACTGGGTAAATACATGGATGACCCTGCCCTGGCACCGTCTGTTGATATGGGGCAGGAGGAGGAACATAACTTCCTGAAAAGTGCAATACCAATACTGGAATTACACTTTGGCTGCAAGGTTGAACTATACCTGGAAGAGGACTCGAAAGAGAAAAAGGCAGCAAATGCCATGCCTGGCAGAATGGCGATAATGATAGATTAGGACCCATTGGTCATCGGTTAAGGAGTTTGACAGAGTCGGTATGTATTATTTTCCAAAAAACCAATGATTTCATACGATACTCCAATTTAATTTAAATTGAACACGGATGACACGGATTTGACGGATTTTCACGGATTTATTTATTATCCGTGCACATCAGTGTCATCCGTGCAATCCGTGTTCCATTACGATATTACTCTTAACCGATGACATATGGATTAGGACCTGGGTCAGCGGCAGGGAGACCAGCTGTACATACCGGTTCATTTTGCATAGCATACTTTCCTGCTAAACCAGATTACGAACAATTAATTACTGCACATACTAATATACTATATGAGAACAAATGCCTGAATCACAAATAGAATTTGAAGTGGAAGCTCCTATAGAATCAGTATGGGGTCTGATGGCTGACCCGGAAATGAGTACTCACTGTATTCCCGGACTGCTGTCATGTGAGATCACAGGACCCAATACCAACCTGTGGGTAATGGAGTTCCAGATCGGACCTATTATAAAAAGGATCGAGATGCACAGTACGACTGTTGAACTGGACCCGCCATACCATGGGAAATGGGTGGGCAAGGCAAAGGGTATCAGGATGAGCGGTGAGATCGATCTCAAAGAGAATACTAATTCCAGCACCACTGTATCCTATAAATTGACGCTGAAACCCAAAAGCCTTTTTTTGTTATCCATGTTATCTTTTATCGAGGAAAAACTAAAACGTGACGTTAAGCAGTACGCTGAGAATGT
>JAUVLO010000037.1 GCA_030600695.1 Methanosarcinales archaeon
ACGAGAGTAAGCGACAACGGGACGATATCAGTAGAGCGGTTAAAATCAGACCTTGGAGGGATTGAAACATCTTTGAAACTGTCCTCATCTGTAATGGATTTTTGTGTTAAAATCAGACCTTGGAGGGATTGAAACGGAGAAAGATGATGAACACACCAAATATTGAAACTGAGTTAAAATCAGACCTTGGAGGGATTGAAACCCTAAAAAGTATTCAGCTATATCTATGACCTTCTGGGTTAAAATCAGACCTTGGAGGGATTGAAACATGTTGGTTGAAGTTTTCAAATTTAAAAAACGATGACAGGTGTAACGAGGTATAGTCAGGTAACTTACTTACCAATACGAGACTTTTTATTATTTTCTGGTTACACTCGTTAATCAGTTCTATTAACCGCGGATGAACGCAGATAAACGCGGATACTGCATGCGAAATCTGCGTTCATCTGCGTTTATCTGCGGTTCTTTATTGTTCAAAAGACCAGAAGAAATTAAAAAGTCTCACCAATACACAAGGAAACCAAAAGACTAAATATCTGGAGTATAATGAAGTAACTTACCTCACAGTACACGAGAGATTTGGTATGTTTGTGAACAGGAACAAGGAACTTGCAATTTTAAACAACACACTTCTAAGCGACAGAGCCGAACTTTTCGTACTCTACGGCAGGCGCAGGGTCGGGAAGACTGAACTTCTAAAGCAGATACTCACTGCTGACAAAAATGCAGTGTATTTCCTTGGCAGGTTTGAATCTCCAAAAGATATGGTACTGCGGCTATCAAATATTGTTGCAAAAAAGTTTAATGATGAGCGGCTTGCGAAGTTCCCGTTCAGGGACCTTGATGAGGCATTCCATTATTTTGCAGGGAAAAAAGGTCTGGTCCTAATTTTAGATGAGTTCCCATACATGGTGTCGTCAGACCCTGCCCTACCATCTATAATGCAGGATTACTGGGATAATCAGCTGAAGAAAACTGACATCAAGATATTCATCTGCGGCTCATCCATAGGAATGATGGAAAAGCATTTCTTCAACTATTCTTCCCCTCTTTATGGAAGGAGGACAAAACAGTTTAAACTCCAGCCGTTGGGTTTTCCAGCACTGAACGATTTCTTTCCATCCGCCGGTTTTGAAGAACTGCTTGCAATATATGCAGTGTTCGGCGGGACACCAGCGTATATGTTAGAATATGAAAATGACATATTCGAAACTATCAGGACCAGAATGTTAAGAAAAGAAGAATTCCTGCACAAGGATGCAGAATTCATCCTGAGGGAAGAACTCAGGGAACCAAGGTATTATTTTTCGATCATACGCTCAATAGCATTCGGGAACACCACCGCAGGGAGAATAATGAATGATACGGGCATTACAAAGGATGTAGTTGCCAAATACCTCTCAACACTCCAGGACCTTGATATCATTGAGCGGCAGGTTCCTGTTACAGAGAATATGAAATCCCGTAAAGGCATTTACAGAATAAAGGATAATTATTTCAGGTTCTATTTCAGGTTCATTTTTCCATACATGGAATATATCGAAATGGGCGAAGAGGATTTTATACTCAGGGAGATCAAAACGAATTTCCAGAGATACTTAGGTCTGGTATTTGAGTGTGTCGTGACCGACCTCATTAAGGAAAACAGGAATATCATCCCAATGCAGTTTACCAGGATTGGAAGCTGGTGGAGCAGGGGAGAGGAAATTGATATCGTGGCAATTAACGAAAATACCGGGGAGATCCTGTTCGGAGAAGTTAAGTATACGAACAAAAAAGTTGGAGTAAAGACTTTGAATACTCTTCGGGAAAAAGCAAAAAATGTTAAGTGGGGAACCGACAACAGGCTTGAACACTACCTGGTTATCAGCAAGAGTGGATTTGAAAAGGATATCATGGGCAAGGATGTTACACTCATAGATATGAACACGCTGGAAAGAATTACGAAAATCCGTAATTAGAAATAGAATTGGATTGGAATTAGAATTAACTTCTGCCTTTCATTTCCCCTCTCAAAGTTAGACACTCCCACATCCATAACTGGAAAATGATACTGTGTCATTTTACATCAATAAAATCATCAAATTAATTAATTCTCATAATATTACTTATATTTGTCGATTGGTAGTCGAGTTTGCACACATATTTCATTGACTTTCTACAATAAATGTGGTCTTGAAAATAATTAATGAAATGCTACATAAAAAAGAATAGTTTAATATATATTAATAGTCAATTAAATATGATTACAATGAGTTCACTTGACAAATTATTCGGAAAAACCGCCCAACTCCAGGTTCTTGAGAACATTCTCAATAATCGGGGCAATACCACCTTTTTATTCGGGATTGCAGAAGAGACAGGTCTGTCCCATTCGAGTGTATCAAGAGTTATGGAACCACTGATAAAACTGGGAATCGTCAAAGAGCAAAAAGTAGGAAAGGTGTTCAGGACCTTTATGCTTGATGAGGAAAATGAACTCACAGGGAAATTATTGAAATTCCATAAGGAAACTAATAAGCTCCTGGAATAGCCATCAATATACTCAAAGCAGTGTTCACCTTAAATGGAGTGGGGTGTAGATAGATGTATTCCACATATTAGTGGGATGAGGGATGGTAAAAAACAGCTTGTGTGATCTTTTAACATCTTACGCCTTCAATGCTTATCTTTAGATGGAAATCTTGCCACCAAATTAACAGACAAACTATTTAATATATCAAATGAAGTCATTATACTTAAGATTTATCGAATAATTCGCACACCTTTCTATCTATTATCCTATTTCTAAAAAATGTAGCAAACCTTATTACTGATCAACTATTATAATATATTGATAAAAAATGACTGCGCTTGAAAAAATATTCGGACGGACTGCACAGATGACAGTCCTTGAAAATCTTATCAAACACCAGGATGGATCCACTTACCTGTCAGGAATCGCAGAAGAGACCGGACTGTCCCATTCAAGTGTGGGAAGAGTGATCGACCCATTGTTAAAAGCCGACGTTGTTATTGAAAAACGCCTTGGTAAACAGATCCGTACATTCAAATTGAATATGGATAACAAAACCACAAAACTGATACTGGATTTTCATACAAAACTCAATAACGAATTTGAATGATCTATGGCTCATTCAATATAATGGTCTAAGCCTCAAAGCATCCGAAAGGACTCTCAAAAAGATATCTTACCATGGATTCAGACATGTCATCTGTCCCCTCTGTACTGCCGAACAGGATCCTTGACAATGAAGGCTTATTTTTATAACTCACAGTCGGCTCACCTTCGATACCACCCAGTTTTGCCGCCACATCAATAGCATCATACAGGTTCCCGGTCTCATCCACCAGCCCAAGTTCCACAGCCCTGCTTCCCGTATATATCCTGCCGTCGGCTATGTCCTTCACTTCAGACCGGCTCAAGCCCCTTCCGCTGGCAATCTCATCAACGAACCTGTCGAAAACCTCCAGGATCACCTCCTCTGAATATTGCTTTTCATCATCGGTCAGTCCTCTCCAGTTGGCACCCATATCCTTGAAATCTCCGCTCTTTGCCACGTAAAAGTCCACCCCCTCGTTATCAAAGTATTCAGAACTGTTCTCGAACACCCAGATAACTCCAATACTGCCTGTCATTGTATCCGGATTGGCGATAATATGGTCTGCTGGTGCCGAGATATAATAAGCTGCACTGGCTGCCACATCCCCCATTGATACCACCACAGGCTTATGTTCCTGTGCTTTCTTGATCTCTGTCACAATCTCCTGGGCCGCAGCAGGTGTGCCGCCAGGGCTGTTGATGCGCAGCACAATGGCCTTCACGTTCTTATCATCGGCAGCATCCTGGATGCTCTTGCTGATCTCTTCCGATGTGGCATACCCGAACCCTCCTGGTAAATTGCCTGTTATCATTGTACCCTGGACATATATCACAGCAACCTTATTGGAATCCATGGGCAAGGCACCGAAATCTCCAAAAATGGCGAACAAGCTCCCGCCAATTATTATCAATAGTCCCACGATCACCAGCAGATAGATTAAAACGCGTCCTGCTCTTGAACCCTTTTTCCGGGGTTTTGTTACGATAGCGGGTGTGGGAGCCGGTCTGGTATTAATTTGGCTGGTAAGCTCAGTACCATCCATCTGCCCCTCATCGACCGGTATACTTCCCTGGTCCGTGTTTTCATCTTGCTGGAACATAGTATTTCTGGAAGATATATTCTGCTGGGATATTATAAAATAGTAGGTATGACCGGGTGGCAGTCAATGATTAAAACGCTGGGATAAAGCCACTGGAATAAAACCATTGGGATAAAGCCACTGGGATAAGACCACTGGAGTAAAACCATTGGGATAAAACCACTGTGGTCTTTTGGGTTCCACAGCGGATAAACCAACTCATTTCATGTTTTCGATCTTATAGTCCACTATAGCATGTTCCATATATGTAGCATGACCTATCTCGATCAACTTACTTGTAACAGCCAGCGGGTCCCCGTCCATGGTTATATCACCGTTGTCGATCAATATGGCCCTGTGTGCAACTTCATTCACAAAATCCATGTGATGGCTGATCAATATGATGGTTGTCCCGAACTTTTCACTGACAACTTTCAGGGAATTGGCTACTTCCCGCAAGGTAATAGGGTCCAGGTCGCCAAAAGGTTCATCCAGCAGCAGATAATCAGGATTTGTTATCATTGCCAGCGCCAGTGCCGCTCGCACATTCTCCCCACCGCTCAACTGGTATGGCTTGGAATCCAGGACTGATATGGGAAGTTTCATTGCTTCAAATAGCGGTCCGGCATGCTTCATGACCTCATCTAAAGGACTACTCGGGAAGAGCAAGCTGATAATATCCAGTGAATACCCCATCCTTTCCAGTTCTTCCTGCGCACCTTCCCCTCCGACATCTGTTAACCTGTATATTGCATCCAGATGTTCATCAGGAATACCCAATTCTTTTGCTTTATCCCTTGCAGCCTCTAATACATGCATACCCTTGACACCCAGCTTATAGGCCAGTTGGTGTTTAATTGGCGTATTCGGGTAGAGCGCGAATTCCTGGTACATAATACTGGTCCGCCTGCGCAGTTCCATTCTATCGGGGGAGTAAATAGTAGTATCCACCCATTTATCATTAAGCAGGAAATTAATCTCACCCTCGTCAGGATAAATAAGCCCGTCCATTGCATGTAACAGCGTGGTCTTACCTGCACCACTTGGTCCGATAAGTGCAGTGATCTCACCTTTTTTGAATTCCACATTCATATCTTCGATATCCAGTACTTCTCCCTGCCGTACAAGGAAATAACGCTGGCAAAGGTCCTCTACCCTTATTACGACCTTGTCTTCTTTCAATTCAGGCAGTGGCACTTCAGGTTTCATATCCTTAAGGAACTCCTTGATAAGGTCATCCGGGTTCCCCTCTGCTACGATCTTGCCTTCTTCCAGCCATATCAGCTTATCTGCAAGATAACTGTGTATCTCAGGTAAATGGGAGACGATTATGGTAATGATCCCGGTCTTTTGCTGGACCCTCTTGATAGTATCAAGGACCTCCTGTTTAGTAGCAGGACAGGTCATGGTAGCGGGTTCATCCAGCAGCAGCAACTTAGGATTGGCTGCGATCTGGCGTGCGATCAATAACCTCTGTTTTTCGCCTCCGCTAAGAACAGGTGTGTAATGTTCGGCCTTGTGCTCAAGACCCACGAGTTTGAGGAATTCCATGCTCTCGGCATACAGATCATCATAATCCGGATGTTCCTTCGATGGCAGTGCTTCCTGACCCACACGTAATGAATACAGGCGTCTGATAATGTTCTCTATGGCAGACCCGGCCCAGAGACCGAAATTCCTCTGTAAATGGATGGCGGTCATTCCCTTCATTGCCATCATATCTTCATACGGGGAGTCAGGGGTAAGGGTAAGGTTATCCAGTTGTATTTCACCCTCGTTAAAGTGCTCAATACCTCTTAACACCATCATTAAGGTTGTCTTACCGCTACCGCTTCTCCCCATTATACCGACAATCTCGCCATCATTCACTTCAAAATTAATACCATCAAGTGCCCTAACTGTAGCATCTTCCAACTCGTAGTCTTTTACAAGGTTTTTAACTTTAAGCATCACAGACGTCCTCCGAAGTTTTTCATTAAGCCGCCTTTTATCTGAACTTCATTTAACAGGTAATAGTCATTATTAATGAGGGTTATTCTTCATGCTGTGGTTCCATATATTCATTACGGTAATGGCTTTAAAAATGTTTATTTCGATCTATGCACAAATTTTATGTCAGGGAAACAATAACTATAAAACCATATTGTGATAAATATAAAAGGGTGATAATTATGAAAAAACCAGTTATCCTGATCTGTGTACTTCTTGTATCGTCTGTCATTATCTTCTCGGGGTGTGTGTCCGAATATGAGGTTCCCGAGCCTCCCAAAACCACACCTACACCGGAAGAGACCAGTACTGCTACTGTTACCCCCACCGCTACACAAACAGTAGACGCTATCCAGCTTCTCAGCGGTCCTACATGGACATGGAGCAGCAGGGTAAGGATCAAGGAAGTATCCATTTCAGATGATGGTAACTATGTGGGAGGGCTGTCCACCCAGAAGGCCATTATAAAAACGCCAACCAGGAACCTGCTGACAAATCTTGTATGGAGCAGGGGCCAGTTCATCTCCGTGTCGAGTTCAGGGGAATATATAGGCATAGCTGATGATGATTTTGTTAAATTATATGATAACACCGGAGGAGAACTGCATTCCTATAGTACAGGTGGCACGATTAACCATATAGGTGTGCTGGATAACGGTAATTTGATACAGGGCGGCGAGAAGTCACCGCAGTTATCTGCCGTGGGTACCAAAGGTAATGAAGTATGGAACTGGGAACCGGGTATATCCACTGCAAAGGTCCTGGTTTTTGATTATTCGGCCGACGGCCAGAACCTGCTGGTAGGCACCCAGGATGACAGGGTATACTACCTTAACAGTGTGGGCAAGTACATCTGGTTCAAGGATGTATCCGGTGAAGTTGAAGATGTAAAGATATCAGATGATGGTGAGAGGCTGTATGTCCTGACAGATGATAACAAGATACATTCCTTTGACAAATATGCCATTAAGAACTGGGAAAAGGAAATTGATATTAACACTGTTGAGATAGAGATTAGCCGGGACGGGAGTTATATCCTGACAAAACCCTACAATGCAGCCGATACTTTTTCATTTAAGAACAAGGTCTATCTGCTTGACCAGAACGGCAATGTGAAATGGATGAAACAGATGGGTTCGGACGTAGGTGTTATCGGCATCTCAGAAGAGGCTGAATATGTGGTTATCAGCGAGGATCGGGACCTGAGAATGTATAACCTGAATGGTGACGAACGGGCAACATACCATCTTGAAGGTCAGTACGGGATGTTTTTCGTATGCCTCGACATGACCCCGGATGCCAGTAAAATGGCCCTTGGCACCACAAACTCTCTGTTAGTATTCGGGTAATCCCGGATACTACTCTTTTTCTTTTATCAGCACTGTCCTGGCAGGCCCACCGTCACCGTTAGCGATCTTTAGCGGCAGGCATACCAAAAAATAATCCCCTGCTTCCACATCCGGCATTTCGAGCCCTTCGATCACCACGATACCTGCATCCAGCAGGGTGTGATGGACCTCGTATTCCTCATCCGGAGCGCCTATGGAAATACCATCGGTACCAATAGTCTTGATCCCGATATCCATGAGGTACCTGGCACATGCCGCCGTAAGACATGCCCCGCAGGGGGCGCCCGGGCCACATGAACCGTCTGAACCATCTAAGCTACCTGAACTACTTAAACCACCTGAGCCGCCTAAGTCATCCGAACCATCGAAGTCACCCGAACTACCTGGGTCATCCCGGCCGCCTTTCAATAAGATAATTTCCCCTGCTTCAAGTGGACCGATATCACCGGCTTCTATGGGCCTGTTAATAGAAGACAGGTCCAGTACCCTTGCATTACCAACCAGATTATCCAGTGGCACACCATCCATCCCGGCCCCGTCACGTATGAGGTGCAGGGGCGGGTCCACATGAGTACCGGTATGGGTTCCAAGAGTGATACGTGAAATATTGTAGGAGTCGCCTTCATCAAGCCCTGATACCTTTGTGATCTGCGGCCCGGCATCTCCGGGGTACATCTCCATCTCCGGGTGGATGGTCCTGGAGATGTCGATTATCTTCATACCATCAGCTCAAAACCCACTGTTGGCTGCTGCAGTCCGAAATTTGTAATGACATCGGGGTGTATCTCACCAAAAGTACCGATCTCGTTTCCATCAACCATGAGCGCTGCACGCCTGCCTTCCAAAAATGCAGGATCGTCGGTCCCGGTAATAGAGTATTCTATCCCCCTCTCACGCATAACAGCATCGACCACACCCCTGATCTCAGTAAAATTAGATGCAGGATGGATACTTACTGCTGCCAGGTGCTGTGTGGTAATACCATCCACTACCACATCCCCAACCTCAAAGATACGCTGTGGCAGTTCACGGTGCTGGTTCAATGACAGTATCTCCATCAGGTTCGGCAGGATAGTGGTCCTGACCATGGTCTGGTCCTCGCTGATAGGATGCTTGAGAGGGGTGGCCTTTTGGTCCGGACTGCGCAGCATGTTATTGTAATGTACCTTTTCGCTTGTCAGGGTGAATGGCATTACCTGGTTATATCCTAACCCAGGCATTATCTGTAGTATCTCATTGCGCCTGATGGATATAGGGTGCTGCTTACCCACAGTTACGGTCTTTGGGATAACAAGAGGTATGTTATCATACCCATATCCGATTGAAATATCCTCCAGGATATCCCAGGTATGCAGGATATCTGCCCTGTATGCAGGGGAACGTACCTCTACATAACCATCATTATTTATGGATGCCCCGAACCTCATTCGCTCAAGTTGCTCTACGATCTGCCGGGGTGTGAGGTCAATACCTATTAGTGATCTGACTTCATCGGTACCAAGACTCCACTGTCCCGGTGTCAGGTCAGGCGTAATGATCTTATTTTTGATATCATTCTCAATTTTGTTCTCAATAGTATTATCAATATTGTTCTCAATTCTATTCCCAATACTATTCTCAATAGTCACCGTTTCGATGTTACCGCCCCGCTCGGCCAGGGACGTTACCACGATATTAAGTGCTGTATATACGTTCCGGTCCAGACCGGTCACATCAATGAACAGGTCGCGGGTTCCATGGCTGACCCTGGTAAGCTGTCCGTTGATTATGGGCGGGAATGAAAGTACCTGGTCTTTGGCATCAAGTATCAGGGGATATTTATCGAACCCTTCCATGAGATGTGCGTATTTCACTCCCTTAGGATGACGTTCAAGTATCTCCTGCATGGTCATGGATTCTTCAAAATCCAGGGGCACAAAACTAAAATCCGGGTCAGCGGCCACATACCTGAATGGTGGTTCAATATCTCTTAGATCGTGTATGCCGATAGACACTTTTTTACGGTCCCTGCCCAGGCCCCAGTGCAGGTCCTCCTGAAGTGCCATCAGGCTCTCAATGCTGTAATCATTGAACTCAAGTCCCCTCACCACTGCACAGCCCAGGTAAGGCCGGATATTCTTGATCCCATCGTCCAGGGTGATCCTGATACCAGAATCATTTACATTATATTCAGGCAGACCGGTATGAATATCAAGAAAACCCCTCATTGCCCTGGCAACACCTTCGGGACTGTACAGGTCAGGTCTGTCAGGGAAGAACTCAATATCTATGTGGTCATCTTCGATACGTTCAATATCTGCACCGATCATGGGAACCCGGTCGATAAAGGTGTCTTTGTCCGTCCCGATGAGCTTTTCAATATCTTCGTAATATAACGTAATTACTGGCATTTTGATGACTCCTGTTACAATTATGCTGCTGAAATATATTACTTGGTATATGTGTATCAAATAAATGCCGGAATAACCTGATTTTGGTATCCGCTTCAAAAAGCATGGTATATTGACCGGATTTACAGGATTTACAGGATGTTGACGTTGCAGTATATCCTGTCGATCCTGTTAATCCTGTCTAATAATTTTTAAATTATCCTTAGATTTGAAATGGATACGAATTTTGGAACAATACTGGCAGGTTCCGGCTAAATAACTTATTTTATACACCTGTTTTTACATCTATTTTATATTCAGTTCGCTCTTTAGTTCACCAAGGTAAGCAATGCGCTCTGCAAAAGCATTATGGGTGTGGATACTTTCTTCATTGATCTGTTTAATGGTTATGACCGCTTCATCCGGCAGGTCAGTGAACTCATGTACGATCTTTTTAGCCATTGTCCTGACACAGTCCTCAACGAACTTTGGGTTCTTATGGGCTGTTTCCACAAGCATTGCCTCATCATTGCGTTTGAGTAATTCGTATATACTGGAACTCATTGATTCTTCTATGATCCGGATGATCTTATCAATAGAGACCTTGTGACCGCTGGAAACCTCAATGGATATTATGCCTCTCCCTCTCTGGTTATGCGTTGCCATGGGGATATTGCTAAAGAATTCATGGATTGTCTTGCTGTCCACATTCAATCTCTTCAATTCTTTTTCTGCCTTTTCCCGTATGATCTCCTGGGCACAGGGACAGGCCGTTATACCGATTACCTCGGCACCGACCATCTTTTTTACAGAGACTTTATTGTCATCCTCACGTAATGCCGTAGCCTCTGCAAAAATATCAACCACTTGCTGGCACTTCAATTTATTAATGGGCGTGGTACGCTTGATTATGTACTCACTTTGCATTATTACCTCTGCCCTGGTGGCGTATTCGTGCCTGCCAAGTAGTCTCCTGGCAACCTCTCCGCAGAGTTCTTCAATTTCGCATACCGGTGAGGTGAGTGCTTCCTCAAGTACCTCATCGATGGCTTCGAAATTCCGTGAAAGATTTGCACCTTTACGATCTGAAGGAAGGTCTACGAAAATATCAAATTCTGATATTAATATTATAGGCCGCTTCTCTGCCCTTGAAACCTCAACCAATTTCTTAACGTTAGTTACTCCAACTCTTGTTAGTGTTATTGGAATATCTGGTCTGTTTGCCTGTACATCAGGTAAATGTATTACTGGTAAATCCATCTGGCTATCTCCAACTATTTATAGAATGAGTTGAATTGCTTTTCAGGTTTACAACTATATTTCTATGAGATAATATTAACGATTCAATTCGGGACATACATAAGAAAATCCTCCTTTCGGTCAAATTTACCTGGAGTGCATGATCTTATAGCTATTAATCTTATAATTGTATACAATTAAAAAAGTGCCAGGCTCTGGCAAACAAAAGCTTTAAATTAAAGAATGTCATTAAAACGCTTCGCAAAAAACCAATTTGCAGAATGCCGCCATAACTCAGTTGGTAGAGTGCATGGCTGTTAACCATGATGTCACAGGTTCGAGCCCTGTTGGCGGCGTCCTTTGCTAAAAGAGGGGCCTGTAGCTTAGTCAGGTTAGAGCGCCCGGCTCATAACCGGGCGGCCACCGGTTCAAATCCGGTCAGGCCCATTAACTTGCAACAATAACAATACCAGGGGTGGTATAAATTAAAGAAATAAATGTTTCAAAAGGTATAGGCGGTCTACTTAACATATTTAAGGACATTTCTAAAGATTCAGGCAGCATTACATTTATCGGTACACCAGGATTTTGTACTCCGTTTGCCGAACTGCTCTCCTTTGTACTCCGTGGTTCAGATAAAAAACTGGTCTTTATACCCAATACTTTAGTGGATAGAGCAAGATCCATCATATCCACACCCGAGGGCATGCAGTTGGGTGAGCCAGCCGACCCGGCAGCCGATACAGTGGTCCTGCTTGGCGGGCTTGCAATACCAAAGATGAACACTGATGTAAATGATATCAAAAAGATCATTGACGATATTACCAACCCGGATAACCGGACGATCATCGGTGTATTTTTCATGAGCATCTTCCAGGAAACAGGATGGACAGATGTTATTGACTTTGATTATCTTCTTGACTCAGACATGAAGAACACAACACTGAAAAAATAACCCTGACCAATTCCAGGGTAATAATATTAATTACCTCTGAGCAAATTTAACGGTGCTGACACCTGTAGGTCAGCCGCAGGGAAAAAAACACTTATATTGAATTGACATGGTATCAATAGCAATTATCGGAGGAGAAGGATCAGGCAGGAGTTCGCTGGCATCCAGGCTGGGTAAGAAAGGCAATACTTCAGATATTACCATGTATGACTTTGCCAAAGGTGACCAGATACTTACTATTATTGACCCCTCAGGTTATCCCGCTTCCCCGAAACCACTCACAACAGCACTGGGAATGTCTGAGATAGTATTGTTATGTATCCCCCCTGCAGGAATGGATGCGGCAGCAGGGGAGTGTGTGATAGCTGTTGACCTGCTGGGCCTAAAATATGGCATAGTCGTTCAAACCATGTCTGACAGGTCGAACCCATATGAACTGGAAGAGAATGCAAATAATATTCGTTCATTCTTACAGGGTACGACTGCCAGGGACTGGGATATAATACCTGTATCTACTACAACCTTCGAAGGAATGGAGCAATTAAAAGAGGCGATAAATGAGCTTGACAAGGAGATTACTGTCCAGAACCTCGAAACGGCAGACAAATCCCCAAGGGTGGTTGTGGATCATTCGTTTAACGTCAAAGGTATAGGTTCGGTCATACTGGGAAGAGTAATCCAGGGAACTGTGCATAAACACGAAAAACTGACCATCTACCCGATCAACCAGGAGATTGAGATACGCAACATCCAGATGCAGGATGTGGATAAGGAATCTGCAGGTCCTGGTTCCAGGGTGGGACTTTCCCTGAAGGGCGTGCAGGCAAAGGATGTAGACCGGGGCAATATCATCTCATCTAACGAGATTACGGCAAAGGATATTGAACTTGAATGCAATGTCTCAAAGTTCAGCCAGGGACTGGACATAGGCAGTACACTGCATATGTATGTCAATCTCCAGTCCACACCTGTAAAAATAACAGGTATCACCGTTGACGGCCAGGATGTGGGCGAAGCCCGGGCAGGCAGTACATGCAGGATATCACTTTCCACAGGCGAGGAAGTTTCATTTGGCAGCGGTGATATGTTCTTGCTTACCGACCTAAACCAGCAAAAGCAGCGGTTTATTGCCGGATGTAAATACCATATCTGACCAGGAGGTTTAAGTTTGGAAGAAATAGCAACACTGTGTAATGATGTTTCACTTGCAGTAGCCGATTCAATAAAAGACCTTGTAGGCACCCAAAAGGGCGCTGAAGTGGTGGGAATGGGGGCTGACGGTACACCCTCAAAGTTTATCGATATAGTGGCCGAGGACGCAGCACTGGAGATACTGGCATCCTCTGGCATTGACATGAAGATCGTTACTGAAGAAAAGGGTCATCTCACTTTCGGGGATGCACCCGAGTTCACTGTGGTGCTTGACCCGCTGGACGGTACGTATAATGCAACCCGTGATGTCCCATTCTATTCGGTTTCTATAGCCATAGGTGATGCCGACCTGACAGATATCAGGTATGCTGAGGTATATAACCTGGCAAATGGTACTGATTTCACTGCTGCCCTGGGCAAGGGTGCTTTTTACAATAACAAGAAGATACAGGTTTCCCAGGCTGCTAAACTTGATGAGTTCACTGTGGCATCCTATGGGTACAAGGATAGAAGTGATGTGTTCAAGCGCCTGGGCAGGCATGTACGGCGTCTCCGCTCTTTTGGAAGTGCTGCCCTTGAGTTAAGCTTTGTAGCATCAGGCAGGCTAGATGCATTTGTTGACCTTCGCAGCAGGTTGCGGATCATGGATGTGGCGGCCGGGATACTTATTGTTAAGGAGGCTGGGGGTATCGTGACCGATGGGCATGGCCAGGCGCTCAGTGGTGAACTGAATGTTACCAACAGGGTGGATATTGTGGCTTCTAATGGTATACTCCATCCTGCTCTTGAAAAAACGGTGGATGTTCTTTAGGTGTGGGTGTGTAAGCCTGGAAGGGGCTGAGGTAGGGGGATGCGGTGCTGTGACTGCGAATGGCTTGTTCATGCTCAGGAAGGCGATAGTAAGTTTTAAAAACCTTCTGGATTCCTAAAGGTAAGCACCATTTTTGAAAGCTTAGAAATCGAATTGCTTAACAAAAACCTATTTATATACAAGTGATATTTCACTGTATCATGGCAATTAATGTTGATATATATCAAGAAGACATTAAAAACGCAATAATACATTTTTGGAGTACACGAAATAAACAGATCAATGACCAAAGAGGACGTCAAATCCGAGATCAAGGAAATAGAGGGGCAGTTACGGGGGGAAAGCAGCTTGATGGTTTCATCAATTTATTGAAAAAGATTTCAATTGATGTAGGCATCCCGGAAGAATTTATTTTCATTAAAGGAAATCATTTACCTGGATTTTTCCGACCGACGAAAGAATGGGACTTTTTAGTGATATCCCCTCGGAAAAAACTTATTGCTTGCATAGAATTAAAATCGCAAGTAGGCTCTTTTAGTAATAATTTTAACAATCGTACTGAAGAAGCACTTGGTAATGCAGTTGATTTATGGACTGCTTACAGGGAACAAGTCTTCCCAAAGCAGCAACCTCCATGGCTTGGTTATCTAACTGTTGTTGAAAAATCAGAAAAATCCATATCTCCGGTACGAATAAATGAACCCCATTTTAAGACATTAGAAGAATTTCATGGAACATCTTATTTGGATCGATATCGTATCCTTTGTCAAAAGTTAATGGCTGAAAGACATTATTCAGCCACTGGTTTAATTTGGACTTCTTCCAATATGAATTTTGGTTCTTTATCAGATGAAGTTTCAATTGAAGCATTTCTTAGATCATATATGGGTTTTTTACATGGAAATTTAGTGGAATTTAATTTAAAATGATTTATGGACTAAGATCTAATGGAAATCAGCATGGAACAGTATTAACTCGCAAAGAAGTTGTTAATTTCATGCTTGATGTGCTTGATTACTCCCCCTCAAAGGATTTGTCAAATCTTAAAGTCCTTGATCCATCAGGGGGAGAAGGTGTGTTTATTATTCAATGTATTGAGAGATTGTCAAAATCAGCAGAAAAATTTAATTTCAATTTTTATGAATCTTTTAAACAGTTACTGGTTGTTGAATTTGATCCGGAAAAGGCAAAAATTATTCAAAACAATATTCGAAATAAATTGAAAGAATTGGGAAGGTTGCATGAAGTTAATGATCCTGAAATAATTGTTAGAAATGAAGATTTCTTAGTAGGTTCTTTTAACAAATTTGATGTTATTGTTGGAAATCCCCCTTATGTTCGACATGAAAACATTCCAATGAATAGAAAGATTTTGTATAGGGAGATTTTTTCAACATTTCGGCATCGAAGTGACCTTTATATTGCCTTTTACGAAAAAGGTCTGAATATTTTGACGAATGAAGGGCGGCTTTGTTATATCTGTTCAAATCGATGGATGAAAAATAAATATGGTGAAAAATTAAAGCAATTTATCACTTCTAATTATAATATTCCTTTAATTATTAACTTAGAAAAAGCTAATCCTTTTGAAGAAAAAGTTTATGGTTATGCCTCAATAA
>JAUVLO010000093.1 GCA_030600695.1 Methanosarcinales archaeon
TGGGAAAAAGCGGAATGGGAACCTGGGATAATACTGTCTATATCCTGGATAGCTCAGGTGGTGAGACCGGTCCGGTAATAGGGGATAAACAGGTCATTGCAGGGGCTGTTCTTGACAGGTCCATAGAGGTAAATGGATGACGGCAACGGCATTTGCGCCGGCCCATATTACTGGTTTTTTTGCAGCAAGGCCCGACCCTGACCCTGTTAAGGCCGGCTCGGTTGGCTGCGGGCTGTGTCTCGAAGCAGGAGTGACGGCAAGAGTAACAACCGGCACAACAGGCTCGGGGGCGCTTATAAGATTAAATGGTGAGCAGATAGACCTGCCCGCCGTAGAGTATGTGGTCAGATCACTACCAGGTGCCGGGCATTCCGGGCTGGTCGTTGACCTGGCGGCAGATGTTCCATTGGGTTATGGTTTCGGGGTAAGCGGTGCGGCTGCCCTGGCAACTGCCCTGGCAGTAAATGCCGGCCAGGGGCAGGGCCTTACTATGGAACAGGCGGCTGCCGTGGCTCATTCTGCGGACGTGGTGAACCGGACAGGGATGGGGGATGTGGCAGGACAGTATACCGGCGGGCTGGTTATCAGGACAGCGGCAGGTGCGCCGGGGGTGGGTGCGGTCGAAAAGGTGCCGGTAGATGCCGTGGAGGTGTCATGGGTCTGCCTGGGTGAGATATCAACCTCCTCGGTGCTGGATGATGAAAAAACCATGGATAGGATCAATATACTGGGCAGACAGGCATTGAAGGCACTGCTTGAACGGCCGGGACTTGAGCATTTCATGTCCCTTTCAAGAGATTTTGCCTTTGAGACCGGGCTTGTCAGTCCAGGGGCCGCAGATGCCATTGAAGCGGTGGAAGCCGGTGGCGGGCTGGCCAGTATGGCTATGCTGGGGGATACCGTATTTGCACTGGGAGACGGTAGTGCTCTAATGGAATTCGGGCAGGTCGGCAGCAGCAGGATAGGAATCACGGGTGCGCATAATCTTTAAACAGTATATAGTATACAGTATACAGAATTTATGATAACCCCTCGACAAACGATAAATTAAATAATCCCACTAACAATACAGACCTCTTAATTATCATTAAAAATATAGGTGTAATACTATGGATAATAAGGATAAATCAAGGATCAGGACAAGGACCAAACGATATATCAAGCAGTTAATTCATAATTTTCGATATACATACGAGAACATAAGCAAGAGCAGTGGCATCGAAGTTGACAGATTGAAGGCCATCAATAAGACTGAAGAACCTACTCTTGAAGAATCCATGACCTTAAAGAATTTGGCTATAGAATTATCAAGAGAACGAGGCGAAGATTCAGCAGATTAATTCTTACCTGCCTTATTTTCCAAGGTAAAAGGCCATCTGGATAAGACCCACTAAAAATCCCAGGACACCGCCAATAATGGTGATGTATCCCAGTTCCTTTGAGGATACCCTGAGTACTATATTCTCCAGTTGGTCAAGGTCATAGGATTCTATGTTCTTTACTATGATGTCCTTGAAGTCCACATTCCTTTCGATCTCCTGGATGAACTCACTGATCAGTTCGTCCTTATTGGCATTGACCGACTTCTTGACCCTGGAGCGCAGGTAAGCATTGATCGTAGTATTGATCCTGCAAAGTATCTCGCTTTTTCCATTATACCCCGGGGATTCAAAAAAACCGTCCACCACTTTGTCTATCTCCGGCCCCAGGTCAAGTGTTTTCATCACCCTGGTAAGGTCCTTCATTGAGATCAGTTCATCCTCTACCGTGGCTGCAATGCTTTCTGAAATATCGTTCCTGCGCTTTGGGAGCAGGCCCTGTATCTTAAAGGGTCCGATGCCTATGGGCTTGTGGGGCCGAAAAAGCATCTTTACTGCGATATAATTGGTCGAGTATCCTATCAGGCACCCAATGACAGGGAAAAGGTAGGGGGTGTACTCCATGTTAGTAAATATGTACCGGAATATAATTTAATGTTGGTGTAAGTATGTCAAGGGTTTTTTAGTGTCCGGAATTGATGTCATCGTGAAGCCTGGGCAGAGGCTATGAACTCACATACGTATTTTGCGCCCAGAAGTGCAGTATTTCCGCTATCGAACCCTGGAGCGATCTCCACCAGGTCAAAACCAACAGACCTGGGGGCCAGCCGCCTGATAACTGAAAGCACCTGCCTGTCAGTTAGTCCGAAGGGTTCGGGCGTACCCAGTGCGGGCGCATATGCAGGATCCAGGACATCCATATCCAGTGACAGGTACAGGTGACCGGTATCAAGGTCAAGGTGCCTGGAAAGTTCTGCAAGAACATGTGTGATACCTTTCTCCTCAACAAGATCTGCGGAATAGTAGGTGATACCCCGGGACCTGGCAAGTGAGTATTCATCCCTGGTGCCGCTTCGTATGCCTATGGATATATAATTGTCTGTAATGTCCTCGATGATACGGCGGCTCACACAGGCATGGCTGTTGACCTCCCCCTCATATTCCTGCCGCAGGTCAAAATGGGCATCCAGTACCACCACACCCAGGTCATTGAAATGGTTCTTTGATCCCCTGACACACGGCACCGTAAGGGAATGTTCACCACCCAGCATTATGGGGATCTTACCATCACTAAGGATGCGGGTTACCATTTCATCAACCGCAGCCTGTGCCTGTTCCACTGTGCAGTTACCTGATATGCCCCTATCTCCTGCATCATGCAAGGGTATGTACCCATCTCCTGCATCATGGAAGGGTATGTCTGCATTTCCTGCATCATGGAAGGGTATGTACCCATCTCCTGCATCATAGAAGGGTATGTCCCTATCTCCCGCATCGTGGAAGGGTATGTCCACATCTCCCGCATCGTGGAAGGGTATGTCCACATTTCCTGCATCATGGAAAGGTATGTCAGCAAGGTCGATATCGAAGTAAGGGTTATAGGTCTCAAAGTTATACGAAGCTTCGCGTATGGCATCAGGGGCAAGCCGGCTGCCCTTCCTGAAGGAGGATGTACCGTCGAATGGTGCACCGAAGATCACGAAGTCGGCATCAGGATAATTAGAATCGGCATCCGCAAAAAAAAGTTCCCCACCCATGCGAACATTCCAAAAAAAATAAAAAATAATATGCAGGCTCAGAGTCGCATATCGATTTTCATCTTCCCCATGGCAACCAGGTACTGGAGATCCTTTCCAACCTCGATCTTATCTTTATACTCATCCGGTATGGTAAGCTCGATAGTGGTATAATCGCCCATGTCCATTATCTGTACCACATCACCAGAGATAGAGATAACCTGCCCGTTCTTCCTTTCCACAAGGGGAACGTATATCTTCTGGGTAACAGGTGAGATTATGGAACGCTTCTGGTTGTCAAATATGCCGACAGCATCTACCCTAGCTTTGGCACTTCCGTGTTTTCCTGGTTTTGAATGTGAGAGTGATTTGATCACGCAGGGTTCATCATCGATTATAACATATCTTCCTTCTTTTAATGTACGGACTTCAGTCTGCTCTTTCATGGGATAAGTTCCTCCGGTAAATAGACATTGCTAATATCACGAACTTAATATCGTTAGGGGTTAAATATATATCGTAAATAATACCACGGCGTGCCTCCGGATGACCGGGAGAAAGGAAGTTACGTATAAATTCCCATTTCCCGGTCTTTCTCTGGTTTCACTTCCTCCCTGGCTTTCTTGATATGCTCACCCGTAACCCTGTACTTTTGCATCTCTTCATCATCATCTACCGACTTGCCTGACTGCACGTATTCCCTGATGGCCAGCATTACGCTTTCCCGTACAATTCCCCCAAGATCGGCACCTGAATAGTCTGCAGTATCCCGGGCCAGTTTTACATCATCAACATCATCGGTAAACGGCTTATCCTTCATATGTATCCTGAGTATCTCCAGCCTGGCTGCCTCATCAGGCAGCGGCACTTCCACCAGCCTGCCGAACCTGCCGGGCCGAAGCAGTGCCCTGTCTATTATATCAATCCTGTTTGTTGCGGCAATGGCAATCACACCGTGCAGTTCTTCCAGTCCGTCCAGTTCGGCAAGGAACTGGCTGATAACCCTTTCAGTTACATGACTGTCAAAACTCTGGCCCCTGGTGGGCGTGATGGCATCTACCTCGTCAAAGAAGATAATACACGGAGATGCCTGTTTTGCTTTCCTGAATATCTCACGCACCGCTTTCTCGGATTCGCCGACCCATTTGCTCAGGAACTCGGGACCCTTGACGCTGATAAAATTGACCTCGCTCTCTGTTGCCACTGCCTTGGCCAGCATGGTCTTTCCAGTACCGGGAGGGCCATACAGCAGGATACCTTTTGGTGTCTTTGCCTTCATATAACCGTACAGTTTATGGTATTTCAACGGCCATTCAACTGCTTCTTTCAGTTCTTGCTTGGGCAGTTCCAGACCACCGATATCATCCCATTTGATGTTCGGGGATTCCACGAACACCTCCCGCAAGGCTGATGGTTCCATCTCGCCCAGTGCACTATGGAAATCCTCCCTGGTCACAGTAAGCTTTTCCAGCACTTCCGGGGGTATGGTCTTTTCCTCCAGGTCGATCTCAGGCAGCACTCTTCTCGCCGCCCGTAGTGCTGCCTCCTTTGCCAGTGCTGCCAGGTCGGCACCCACGAACCCGTGAGTTACGTCAGCCAGTTTATCAAGTTCCACGTCCTCTGCCAGCGGCATGCCCCTGGTATGGATCTGCATGATCTGCAGCCTGGCATCCCTGTCCGGCACACCGAGCTCGATCTCACGGTCGAACCGGCCGCCCCGCCGCAGCGCCGGGTCCAGTGCATTTACCCTGTTAGTTGCACCCAGCACTACCACTTTCCCCCTGGTTTCCAGTCCGTCCATCAGGGCCAGGAGCTGGGCAACTATCCGGCGTTCCACCTCGCCGGTAACCTCTTCCCGTTTGGGTGCGATGCTGTCGATCTCGTCTATCAGGATAATGCTCGGGGCATTCTCCTCGGCCTCCTTGAATTTCTCACGCAGGCGCTCCTCTGATTCGCCATAGAACTTACTCATGATCTCGGGACCGGTAAGTGTAATGAAATAGGCATTGGTCTCGTTGGCCAGCGCCTTTGCCAGCAGGGTCTTGCCCGTCCCCGGGGGACCGTGCAGCAGTACTCCTTTCGGGGCTTCAACACCCAATCTTACAAAGAGTTCAGGATGTTTCATTGGAAGTTCGATCATCTCCCTGACCTTGCGGATCTCCTCTTCCAGTCCGCCTATGTCCTCATAGGTGACCCTGGGTATGGCCTTGATCTCCTTGATGGGTTTTTCGCTGACCTCGATCTTGGTCTGTGACCCTATTATAACAGATTCCGTGGGTGGGGTAGTGGTAGCTATTACCAACTGTACTTTCCCTGACATTGTATCTAGTTCAATATAATCGCCGCGGGTAACCACTCTCCCTTCCATGATACGGGAGAGGTACTGCTCAACAGCCCCGATGATCTTTATTTCCAAAGTGGGAGCAAATACAACCTTACTGGCAGCAGCCGTCTTGATCTTTTTAATGGTCACCTTATCATCGATACCCACGCCTGCATTTCGCCTGATACTGCCATCGATCCTGATGACACTCCTTCCGGCATCATCCGGGTATCCGGGCCAGTTGATAGCAGCGGTCTCCCTGGCTCCGAAAATACCGATCACATCACCTGTTTCCAGTCCCAGTTTCCCTCCCTGTTCAATATCGAGCCTGGCTATGCCTCTGTTAACATCCTGCTGTCTGGCCTCCTCTACCTTCAGGGTGACCTCTTTGACTTCTCCTGCCATGTATAATCCCTCGGGAAATCGGTTATTCTACCTTGATCCTCTTGCCTTTTGGTTTTGTCTCACCTTTCAGCTTAAAGGTAAGTTCCAGGACACCGTTGTTATATTTCGCCCTGGCACTGTCCGGGTCTATGGGAGACTCTGTGGGAATCTCCTTGTAATATTTGCGGTCCTTTGTTTCGGCTTTGAGCGTTACCATATCCTCGCTGGCATCCACTGTGACGTCCTCTTTTGTAATGCCAGGCATCTCGGCAGTTATACTCAGGTTGTTCTTTTCACTGTCAATGATGTTGCACGAGTATGGTTCCCTCACATCACCGCTTATCATGCCGGAAGCAGAGGGCCTTATATTCCCGAACTGTTCGATATGGGGAATTCCATCAGGTCCTACTTTCATACTGAAACCATAGACCAACGGCTTTCCTGGTTCAAGGTCTGTCCCGGATTGGATTGTTCTTAGCATGCGCTCCAACATATCATTGATGTCTCCGAACTCCCGGTCAAATTCGTCAAATGGATTCCATCTTGGATCTCTTCTTCTCCACATATTATTAACACCTCACACCCATTTTGGGTATTCAATTATTTGTAAGTATAAGTATTTGAAACTTACGTGATTTTTATTCATGTGTCATCGGTTAAGAGTGATATTGTGATGGAACACGGATTGTACGGATAACACGGATGCGCGCGGATACGAAAATAAATCCGTGAAAATCCGTTTAATCCGTGTCATCCGTGATATTGTATAAAAGGCTACCCAATAGTTAAAAATTTTGTTATATTATTTAAGTCAACTTTTAACAACCACCTTAACTTTTGGAGGAACCCATGAAATTTGCAAAGATTAATTCTGAATATTATTGCGGGATTGACTTACATTCCCGCTCCATGTATGTAACAGTCATGGACAAAACCGGTAAAATTTATTTCAGACGAAACATGAAAAACAATTTCGATATTTTTCTCAAAGACATCAAGACCTATTTACCCAATTTAGCTGTTGGGGTCGAATCCACCTACAACTGGTATTGGTTAGCTGATGGATGTCACCAAAATAATATTCCATTCTACCTGGGACATGCACTTTATATGAAAGCCATCTCCGGCGGCAAAAAGAAAAATGATAAACTGGACTCGCAAACGCTGGCAGAACTTATGCGCTGTAATTTCTTCCCCCCAGCTTACGCATATCCCAGGGAGATGCGCCCGACACGAGACCTGTTGCGTCGCAGAAGTTATTTCGTCTCTCTACGATCAGGCGCCAATACACACATCCAGGAAAGCTTTGCCCAGGAAGCCA
>JAUVLO010000010.1 GCA_030600695.1 Methanosarcinales archaeon
CCGCCGATAATGGACGTAACAATAAATGTAACAGCTATGGACGATACTGCACCGCCAATAAGCGACCATGGATGAACAGCACCCCTGCCTTCAAAGAATGTCGTACCCAAGATGAACAATACTGCAAATATAAGGAATATCAAAGGTGCCGACATCGGCAGGCCCGTTTCAAACAGATATATTATGCCCAGCGCCACAGCTATCATGGTAAGGGACATGCCTACCACAATTATCAGTGTCCTTAAAAAGTAATTCTCAAGATTAATTTGAATGATCCATCCCTCCAATTTAATGCAATGTTAAATTATATTCAAAGGAGTATTTATTAATTTCCCTGGAAAACTGCCAGGGATCATGCGTTATCCATCATTTCGTCTCCCTGGGTTACTATGGCGTAAAAAGTGGATCGTCACTGATAGCTTCTATGCATTCGTCCAGGGACATGTCCGGATACACTTCCCACCACTTCCTTGTGTGTCTCATGTACGACAGGTTGAATTGGTCTCTTCCAACGTATTCCATCCGCGCAAATTTGGTTTCAAAGAATGGCTCTATAGCATTGGGTCCGGGATAATGGTATTTTGCATAAAAATAGAAATAGTTGCGATACCATTTCGTAAAGATATCCACGATGTAATTGAAACGGTCTTCCTGTGGATCCGCATCAATGTTTTTGGGTTTTAAAACAGACTCAACAAGTTCATCGCATACCTGTTTCACCTCAATTTTCACTAACTCCGGAACTTTGGGTTTGGGAGCCCTGGACGGGCTGAAGAACCAGCGTTTTTCATTTTTCGCCATGTAATCACCTTTTTTTAACGTATCGGAAAGTATGAACGCATTTCGATAGTATCCTTTTCAAATTAAATGGTAATTCCTCATATTGCCCGGAATTTTGAGACACAGATTACACTGATTACACAGATTAATAGTTGTTGTGAAAATCAGTGTAATCTGTGAAATCTGTGTCTATATTAATTTTGCATTTTGCCATACTTTTTGAAATTGATACTTTCGATATCGATATAGGTAATTTTCTTAGTTTCAATTAAATCTTTTGAATGGATTTACAGGATATACAGGATTGGATCGTATCCCGTCAATCCTGTTTATCCTGTCTGAAATTTCCATTTTCCTGGAAAAAAAGCAATACAGATTAAGTTTCATCCACCCATTTTTTTCATCATTTTCTGGATATTGAACTTGCCGCCCCGCAGTCCCTTGAATGCCTGCTGCATCATCTTATGCTGCTTAATAAGAAGCCTGACATCCTCCGGGGATGTCCCGGAACCAATGGCAACCCTCTTGATACGGCTGCTGCCTATTATCTTTGGCTCTTCCAGCTCCTTTTCTGTCATACTATCCATGACAACCTTGAACTTTTCCAGGGTACTCTGGGTCGTCTGGAACTGTTCATCAGAAAGGTCAGTTCCCTTTGGAAGCATGGGCATATTAGGAAGCATCTGCATGATCTGCTTTATCGGCCCCATCTTATTCATAGCCCCAAGTTGTTTATACATATCCTTGAGCGTGAATTTACCCCGCATCATGCTATCTACATCGAACTCATCTTCATCGATGGCTTCCTGGGCCCGCTCGATAAGGGTCTTGATATCCCCCATTCCAAGCAGCCTGGATATGAACCGGTCAGCCTCAAATTTCTCAAAATCCTCTGGTCTTTCCCCTGTACCGATGAACGCGATCGAAGATCCGGTCTCTGATACAGCAGACAGCGCGCCGCCGCCTTTGGCCGTACCGTCCAGTTTAGTAATAACCACACCAGTGATGCCGATAGACCGGTTGAACACCTTTGCCTGTTCGCTGGCCTGCTGGCCAATAGCAGCATCGATGACAAGCAGTTTCTGGTCAGGTTTGGCTAATTTAAAGATATCTTCCATTTCCCTGATCAGGTCACTTTCAAGAGCATGACGCCCGGCAGTATCGATTATCAACACATCGTACTTTTCAACAGATTCCAGTCCGTGGCGTACTATCTCCACAGCATCCTTATTGTCTTTCTCGCCATAGAAAGTAACATTCAAACGGCTGCAAAGAGTACTCAACTGTTCATAAGCCCCGGGCCGGAATGTATCAGCACAGATCACTGCCGGTTTCAGGCCCTTTCGCTGGAAGAACCTGGCAAGCTTTGCCGTGGTAGTGGTCTTACCGCTTCCCTGCAGGCCCACCATCATGATCTTTTGTCCGGCAAGTTTAACATCGGTCCCCTGACCCATGATGTTAATGAGCTCGTGATATACGATATTGATCACATGTTCCTTACCGCTCAACCCGGTGGGAACATCCTCTTTCAGGGAACGTTCCTTGATCCGCTGGGATAATTCCATCACCAGTTTGACATTTACATCAGCCTGGAGCAGGGCACGCTGTATATCTTTAACGGTAGCGTTGACCACCTTTTCATCGATCCTGCCCGCTCCCGCTAATTTCTTAAGGGTATCCTGTAATGAGCTTCCAAGTTTATCCAGTACCATAATTATCTCTCAATAGTGAATGCCTTCAAAGAGTGTTCCCAAGATAGATAAATATCATCATTAGATGATGAATGTAAAGGTTACCCAGGCAACCATTGAAAGGATCACAGAGTGTTTCAACCCGGCTATGGCCTCGCCTTCACCCATCTGTCCGGCCACCAGTCCTGAAGCAAAACCCTGTATCAATGCTGCATGGAAGAACAGGCGCCTGAACGTCTCAGGATCGAAAACGCCCATAAATTGTTCTGCTCCGCCGCCGACTGCGTTGGCTGTTATGCTGGCTTCTGCCATTACCGGAATAAAGGAATACGAAAGAATACCAATTACAAACAGGAATACTATGAATGACATGTAACTGATTATCACATAGATGATCATGCTGCTTGCACGATCCCTTTCCATCATTTTAAGGACATAGGCATCCCTGGCAGCTACTTCCAGCACATCTGGTACGTTACCGCCGGCCCGGCTGGCCTGGTTGATCAAAGCCACTGAACGGTATATAAGCGGCGTAGCAACCCGGTCTGCAAATTTTTCAAGGGCATCTTCGAATGATATACCCCATGAAAGCATATCATCGATCTTGGCAATCTCAGTAGTGAGATCTCCATATTCACCTTTAGCAATGGTGCCAACCGATCTTGTCAGTGTCATACCTGAACGGTTCATCTCGGCAACGTCCCTTAGGAAATTTGGGAAATACTGTTCCATCTTTTTAATTTTACGTCTTCTTAAATAATGAAGAAATCCGGGAGGGACTATGGCTATGAGAACCGTGAAAAGTAATACGTTATCAAATGCAGGTGTAAGGCCTGTCTTCAGACCTCCAAGTACCAGGAAGATCAGGGCAATGGGTATACTGATCAATATTGCGTAAGATGGTTCCTTTTTAATTTGCTGTTGGGGTGATTTTATGAAACGGCGGAGATCGATCCATTTTCTTGCCGCTTCCATCTGGAGAAGTACTTTATCCTTTTCAATTAGGAGCTCATCTTCTGTAAATACTTCATCTTTTTCGTCAATTGCAATAGTATCCTCCGGAAGTGTTACCTCTTTTTCATCAATTGCAATAGTATCCTCCGGAAGTGTTTCCTCTTTTTCATCAATTGTAATAGTATCCTCCGGAAGTGTTTCCTCTTTTTCGTCAATTGTAAAAGTATCCTCCGGAAGTGTTTCCTCTATTTCATCAATCGGACCAGTGTTCTCCGGGAGTTGTTCCTCATTTTCGTCAATGGGTTCTCTGTTCTCCAAAATATCACACCTCCGGGGTCATACTACTGATAAGCACCACAAACACAATGCTTCCTACAGGGATTACCAGATATATCAACAGGTACATGAGCATCAGGTTCATACCGCCCATAATGGTCATGACCGACATCATAACGAGCAGGAATAAGGGTCCTGCCACAAATAGGGTCACATAGGTCTCGGCTATTAATCCGAGCGTTTCAAGGAATTCCTTTTGTTCCCGCTTGCTTTCAACAACGAACTGTTCTGCCTTAAGCTTTAAAAATGATTCCAGGTCACCACCGGAAGATACGATGGTTACTGCGCCCTGTAAGAATTCCTGCAGCCGATATGATGGTGTAGTAGCTGCCACATTCTTCATGGCCTGGACAAGATCATTGCCCAGTACTTTGATATCCCTTACCACATATGAAGCCTCTACTGCAGCTTCCCCATATATCTTGTTCTTGGCAAGACTTGAAAATGTCTGCACAGGAATGACGCCTGCGCCTGACATTGCAGACATGTAATGTACAGCATAAGGAAGCATCGACTCAATACTCCGTTTCCTGTTACTGTTAACCAGCTTTGGATAGTTCAGGAATGCAATAAATGTACCTGCACCGAAAATACCCATGATAACGACAACGGAAACAATCTTTAATGCCAGGTTTTTATATTCATGGAAACCATCAAGAATATCGGTGATGATCGAACGGGTCAAAGTAATATCAGGAGCGCCGAAGGTGGATACAACTAAAATTGCAAAAAACAAACCCGCAACTATCATTAACAGTGAACATAAAACCGCCAGGGAAAGATACATATCAAAACTGATATTGAATCTGGTCTTTAGCAATTCCTGCCTGAGGTCAAAATACTGGGTACGTCTCTTACTGAAGTAGCTACCGAATAAACGGTATGAATACGAGGTAAGATACCTAACTACCATATAATTCCTTCCTCACGATTTCCATCAGGGTGTCAGGTTCACGATAGTAAGTCACGACTATCTTGGCGACATCCTCGTAATGCTTCACGTTCTTCATCCGCGCCCATTCCAGGATTTCCTGCCTTTTCTTTAATTCGTCCTTGATGCGGGCATCATCCCACCCACGGCTATTCATTACCGATTCCAGTACATAGGACCTGCCTGAATAAGTAAATTCATCCTTTGAGGCCGACCATGTGAACACCTCATTTGTTAATAATTCACCAGTCCTGGGATCGACACCCACAATCTCAGTTATGGATTTGGCCCTTCGCACTCTTTGTTCACCAATCCTGACCTGGACCTGTATGATTATCAGGTCAAGGGCCTGTAGCATTATCCTGGGAACATTGATGGGCGGATTCTCAAGTCGGTGTACAACAGACTGTACGGAATCCGCATGTAAGGTTGAAAATGTGGTATGACCGGTACTCATAGCCTGGAACAGGACATAGGCCTCGGCACCTCTTACCTCACCTACAAGCAAGTATTCAGGCCGCTGCCTCAAGGCTGCCCTTAACAGGTCATACATATCAATGGACCCGGTTTCAGCTCCGGTAAAAGTCTCCCGGGTCACACCTGCGATCCAGTTGGGATGGGGAAGGTTCAACTCCCTTGTATCTTCGATGGATACGATCTTGGTCTCAGGTGCGATAAACAAAGCTACTGCATTCATGGTAGAGGTCTTCCCGGATGCGGTCCCTCCGGCAAAAATAATATTCTTGTTATTTTCAGCAGCCAGCCAAAGGTATGCTATTGTTGAAGTTGAGTAGGTATGGTAGTCGATAAGATCCGGTGGGGTCAGCGGGCTTTCCTTGAATTTCCTTATAGTAAAGGAACTTCCCCTGGTTGTTACCTCTCTTCCAAGGGTCAGTTGTATCCTTGAACCGTCGGGCATTGTAGCATCGAGCAGCGGATCCGCTATGGAGATGTGCCTTCCGCAAATCTGCGCAATGCGCACAACAAAGGCATCAAGGTTGTTCTCATCATCAAAAGAAATGTTTGATTCTACTGATTCGTACTTCCTGTGGTACACGTACAATGGTGTATAGGGCCCATCACAGGAAATATCCTCAAGGTATGGATCATGCATCATGGGATCGATCTTTCCATATCCCATGAATTCGCTGTAGATATGGTATAAGATCTTTGTAAAGGATACCGTATCTATTTTTATCTGGTAATCCCATAGAATATCATATACTTTATCCTTCAGGTATATCTTTGCACCGCTCTCTTCAAGCTCTTTCAGGTTAACATCAAGTGTTTCCATGAGCCTTATTTTTATTTCAGAGAACAGTTCTTTTTCTCCCGGGCTCAGTTCAGGTTCAAGTACTTCATACAGGTAAGTATGAGTACCCGGATTATAAGAAATTCTGATATATGAATAAGGTTCATTTACAGGATAAAGTTCAACTTCCTCGTGAGAATAATCATCATCTAATGTGAGTTCGATCAGAGCACCGTGTTTTTCAGGATCATAATCCTCAAGGACTATCCTTTCCGGCTGGAAATGATTGACAATACGCTTGAGCAAAGTTGGTTTTTCAATAATTTCTTCTTCTACCTCAGGTTTGACAACCTCTTCTTTCTCTACCTGGGTGATCTCCTCCAGGGTCTTCTCCCAGATAGATTCAACAGATTCGGGCAGCATTACCCTCCTGTGTTCAATGACGCGGCTGTCGCCAAGACGGGTTTTCAGCGTCTCAATGTCCAGTTTATCGCCACCGGGCATAATCAGGTCTGTCAATAATTCCTCTGGTTCACCTGTTTTTTCTGTTAGATCCCTTATTTTGGGCCCCTTATCGCCCTCTTCTTCTTCATCAGTTTTTTCTTCACCAGACGTTTCATCTGCTACTTCTTCAGAAGCAGGCGATTCTTCATCAGATGTTTCTGTTGTTTCGTCCTTATCAGGTATCCCGGGTGTTCCGTGGACCGAATTCGTTTGCCCAGGTTCATCCGATTGTAAGGATTCTGGTTCCTGGTTTTGTTCATTTTCACCCTTTTTTGTGTCATTCATATTCCACTCATCCCGCCAAAATAATTTTAGATATTTTCAATCCTTTCCGTCCATGTTAGATATTATGCTAAATTAATAGGTCAAATTGTTACATATATATTAATAGGTAATAGGTTAAATTTTTTCATCTTCTATTTAGAGATTATTAACTACTTATAAGTAACGATAATTATAATATTAAATCCTTATGCCTAATAATCTACATTTAGCATGTAGGGAACTCATTCTTCAGATTATACAGGGAAATATCGATTCTGAACTGGAATTGAACAGACAAAAAAAGACTGTGAGTGCAAAATATAAGTTTAACGGGTTGCCGAGCAATGCCGAAATCCTTGCCAGGGCCCTTCCTGGAGAATATAATAGGGTCATTGAAATACTGCAGCTCAAACCTGTGAGGACCATATCGGGTGTGGCCGTAATAGCGGTTATGACTTCACCTGCGCCTTGTCCCCACGGCGTCTGCCTGCCATGCCCTGGTGGCCCTGATTCGAAATACATATCGCCCCAGAGCTATATGGGTGAGGAACCTGCTGCAAAAAGGGGCATACGGCATGACTTTGACCCTTATTTGCAGGTTGCAGGGCGGCTGGAACAGCTTACACAGATAGGTCATCCTGTGGACAAAGCTGAACTTATTGTAATGGGCGGGAGTTTCACTTCCAGGAGCTTGTGTTACCAGGAATGGTTTGTCAGGCGCTGCATTGAGGCCATGAACGATTTCGGGGTACGGCCAGATGTTGGCAAGTTCAAATATATTGATGACGTGCAGGGCGAGAATGAAAGTGCTGTAGTACGGAATGTGGGCATTACCTTTGAGACGCGCCCTGACTGGGCAACCAGGGATGAAGTGGACCAGATGCTGTATCTGGGAGGAACTAAGGTCGAGATCGGCGTACAGAGTATCTA
Source organism: Methanosarcinales archaeon (assembly GCA_030600695.1). Classification (GTDB taxonomy): domain Archaea; phylum Halobacteriota; class Methanosarcinia; order Methanosarcinales; family Methanocomedenaceae; genus Methanocomedens_A. The sequence goes on from JAUVLO010000010.1 coordinate 7,643, forward strand.
TGATTTTATCCTGGGCAGGATCAACCGGGGGCACGGGGTCTATGAAACTGAACTGGCCAACAGGGTGCTGAGGGATTCGGGATTCAAGGTTGGTTTTCATATGATGCCGGGCCTCCCTGGTTCATCTCCGGATATGGACCTTCGGATGTTCGGGAGATTGTTTGAGGATGAGCGGTTCATGCCCGATTACCTGAAGATATATCCCACGCTGGTCACGCCGGGGACTGGATTGCATGAACTGTGGGACTCGGGTGGCTACCATGCCCTGGAAGTTGAGGAGGCGGTTGAGCTGATTGCAAATATAAAAGCCCTGCTGCCTCCATGGGTCAGGCTGCAGCGGGTGCAGCGTGATATCCCTGCGTGGCAGATCCAGGCAGGTGTGACAAAAAGCAACCTGAGACAACTGGCAGGGGAAAGACTTGCCGAACAGGGAGGGAAATGCCATTGTATCCGGTGCCGTGAGGCGGGTCATAAGGGTCTTAAGGGTATCAAGCCCGGACATGTGGAGATGATATCCAGCTCATACCGGTCATGCGGCGGGGATGAACATTTTATCTCATTCGAGGATACTGAACATGATGTGCTGGTAGGGTTTATCAGGTTGAGGTATCCTGGTGCTCCGCACAGGCCCGAGCTTGAGGGTGCGGCATTGGTGCGGGAACTCCATGTCTACGGGCCGCTGGTGGGTGTGGGGCTAAAACCGCAGTCAAGGGAATGGCAGCACAGGGGATACGGGGAAGAACTGCTGGCTGAAGCTACAGAAAGGGCAGAGCAGGCGGGTTTTAGTAAGCTTGCTGTTATCAGCGGGATGGGTGTCAGGCCGTATTACCGGAAACTGGGCTTTGAACGGGACGGACCTTATATGTCCAGGTTCATATAGGGGGGATTGCTGGATGACGATTGGAGTTATTTGGGCATGTTTTCGAAGTGTTTAGATTAATACACATTTTCATGGATGTTAAGAATTGGGTGAGAATACTTTGAGACAGAAAATAGGCGGACAAGATAGAAAATCGTGCGCCAAAAAGATAATATAATAGATTATAATAAAAGAAGAGGAGGTATTCGACATGTTGATCCAATATATTAAGGCTGCACTTGAACATGCCAAATATGAAATAATAGATGACGAAGAACCGTATTATGGCGAAGTGCCAGAACTTCAAGGTGTATGGGCTAGCGGAAAGACTCTAGAAGAATGCAGGAAGAATCTTGAAGAAGTGATCGATGAATGGATAATAATCAGATTAAGGAAGGGATTTCCGACTCCTCCCATTGGAAATTTCAATATCGAAACCAAGGGAGAACTGGCAGTTGCCTAAACTTATTCCAGTGCGTTGGAATGTTTTAGTCAAACGCCTTAATAAACTGGGTTTTGAAGGTCCTTACTCTGGTGGGAAACACCCGTTTATGGTAAAAAATGATCTGGTTTTAACAATTCCAAATCCTCATAAGGCTGTAATTAGTGTGGATTTATTGTCAAGAATATTAAGACAGGCAAAAATATCAAGAGAAGAATGGTTAAGTAGCTAAAATAAAATAGTTCGTTTATCACTAAAAAAGGTTCAAAATGCACATAATTGCAGAAGAAATTCGGGAATGTAAAAAAGGCTGTTTTGTAAATTTATACCAAGACATCGAATATAAGAATAGAAAATGGTTAAAAAATGAAATTGATTGCATAAAACCATTAGTCTATGGTGCTGAAAAGCCAAAAATACTTCTTATTAGTCAAGCACCTTCATTACAAGCTTGGTTAAATGGTAAAATTAGCAACTCTCTAGATGGAGGGCTTGTAAGCACTGATAACAATTTTTTGATTAACAATTTATTACCTGTTTTTGGTTTATTGAAAGAAGATCTCGATATTTTCAAAGAAAATGTTTTTTGGATTCATACATGCAACTGTTATCCTTGGTATCGGGAATCTATTGATAATAAATCTGGTAAACCCAAAAGATCGGATAAAAGACCAAATAAAACACAAATTAAGAACTGTCTTGGTCAATGGAAAGATAAGCTACTAAAAATTGATTCATTAAATGCGGTTGTTTTAATGGGGGAACCTTCTACACGTTTATTTCCTGAGTTGAAAGAAGGCTCAGAAGGATTTACAGATTTAGTTCGGAAAAAGAAGATTAGAAATGACATTATAGAAGGAATTGACATACTGCCAATTTACCACCAATCAACACGTAATCGGACATTCAACAATCCAATTGATAAATCAACAAATGATGAACTAAAGTTACTTTTAAGGGAGCACTTCTTTAAATGGTTCAGTTAATACTGCGTTTTGTCCCAACCACAGCAGAGCTGTGGGGGTATAGTTATTAAGATGAAACGCTGAGGGAGAGATTCGAACTCCCGAGGTGCAGGGCACCACCGGTTTTCAAGACCGGCGCCGTGGTCCGCTTGGCTACCTCAGCAAGCTGGTTTCAGGTTGGATCAAATATAATTGAAGGAGAGGGACTACTCCTCTCCAGGTTCTTCTAATTCTTCTGAGTCTTCCGGTTCATCTGATTCGGATTCATCAGGTTCTTCAGCTTCTGGTTGTTCCTCTTCTCCAGGACCAGGCTTTAACAGTTCTTCTGTATAAGTTTCAACATATAGCACTTCTGTCAGTTCAGTATATTTCAACATATCCAGTGCCATCTGTGCTTTAGTGTTCAACCAATGCTGTGAATAATTAAATTCCAGGGGCACGTTGACCCTGGCAACAGCACCATCGATCTCGATGTCCATTTCCCTGGCCATATAAAGTGCACTAAGGCCAACAGCTTTTTCCTTCAGGTCCTCAAGCACAGCTTCGATCTTGTAATCATATGTTATCATCTGGCCAGCCATAGGGCTGTTGAAATCCAATCTGGCATGGCGTCCCATGACCTTAAGTACTTTAGCCTGTTTACCTTCGAATTTAACCATCATCCCTTCCTGTGGTTTCTGTTCAAAACGTCTGAGGGGAAGATCCCTCAGCAATTTGGGATCACGGTCGCCAAAAGCTTTTTCAGGTGGAATTGTGACAGTCCCTTCATAGCCGGCTTCATGTTCTTTTATGTCTTCCTCAAGACCTGTGATAATCTGGTTCACACCAATGATGATCACATCGCCACCGTACCTGCCATTGGGATTATGCATATTATGGACCTTTGCCACCTCTTCATCTGTAGTATCGAAGATTGAACCGTCCTCTAATTTACCTGTGTATGATATTTTAATAAAATCTCCTTCATTGATCGTCATGATAATTACACCGGGGTCTTAGATAACGGGAATGGTAAAAAACATTTCCATGCCATATCATAAAAGTTTACAACAATTGATGACATGAATGACCGATAGAAAAGTCTTAAATCAATTCATTCCAATCAATCTTTCAACGGGGATAGCTATGGATGAAATAACAGAAATATATGAGAAAGTAAAAGACCGCATGAGCATGGAAGATTTCCTTGCCCGGATGGAAGAAAAGAAACACCTCCTGGGCGGCCTTCCTGATGATAAGACTCTTGCAACCCTTGTGATCTATGATATGGGCGAATATGATGATAAGGTAAAGATAGGACAGGTAACAATTGATAATTCTAATGTTACGATAGTGGGCAAGATCGTAGCGTGTTCAGATGCAAGGGAATTCAACCGCGAGGACGGTTCCACAGGCAGTGTTGCTAACCTGACAGTTGCGGATGAAACTGGTTCTATCAGGGTCGTGCTGTGGGAAAGTGCTGCAGACCTGGTACAGGTAGGAGAGATCGTATTTGGGGATGCAGTCCAGGTATCCGGTCTTGTCAGGGAGGGGCGTAATGGTCTTGAGGTCAGTGTTGGCAGGGGCGGCAGTGTGGATAAAGTAGCCATGACTGAAGAAATACAGGTCAGGACAGAACCCTACTGTATCGAGGAGATAAAAGCGGGTATGAGCGATATACACCTGGTAGGAAAGATACTCGACATGGCAGATACCAAGACATTCCAGCGAAAGGATAATTCTACTGGCAAGGTCAGGAACCTGACACTGGGCGACTCCACAGGTAAGATCAGGCTCACGTTATGGGATGAAAATGTGGAACACGTCGATCAGTTGAACCTGGGTGATACAATAGAAATAACCGGCGGCTATTCAAAAGAGAATTCCTTCAACAACCAGGTGGAGATCAACCTGGGAAATAACAGTTCAATAAAAAAGACCAGTAAGCAGGTGGAGTTCAGTGAGAAGATCACCCTCATTGGTGATATTGAGATCAATGAATCATACAGCATTGCAGGATATGTTACAGGACTTGATGAACTGAGGGAATTCCAGCGCAAGGACGGCTCAACCGGCAGGGTAGTGAACATCCACTTATCAGATGATTCAGGCAGGATAAAGGCTGCACTCTGGGATAAGCAGACCGGGATCATAGATGAGATTGATATCGGGACAAAATTGCAGGTGACCGACTGCTATGCTAAGTCTGGATGGAACGACGAAGTGGAATTGAGTGTGGGTGAGAGAAGTACAATAACAATACTTGAAAAATAAGGGATTTACCTGGACCGGACCTTTGCCTTTTTTGCTTTTTTCAGCTTTTTCTTGTCCATCTTGTTCCTGAACTCACTCACTTCTTCTACAGTCTCTCCCTTTTCCCTGTAAAACATAAGACCCGCAATTAAGCCAAATACCACGATAAAAAGAATACCATAGAACTGGAACTCGGTCAGCGGACTGAAATCCGCGTGCTTGAACATGAACTTATCAAGTATCCAGATGACAGCAGTGGATATTACGGCCATGATCAGTGAGTACAGCAGTGCAAGTAAGTCCTGCTGTGAAACCCATTTTTCGATTTCTGCATTCATTTTGTTTTATCTCCTCGTCCTTCCATTGAAGGCTTTAATATAAAAAAACTTTTGTATTTAGGATGTACGACTGCTTTTCACTCTTATCGTTGATCATGACCAGGATGTTTCCTGTTTAAAATTACGATTTATCGCTTTCGGTGTGCCAGTATTTCTTCAGACATCTGTTTTTTAAGACGCATAAAGTCTACATCAGAAAGACCCACAACTTCCAGCACGCCGTCCCTTAAGAAACATGGTTTGGTGATCTTGCAGCACCATGCCATGCTGCCGAAACAGGTACTATCCCCGTATTCCAGGGGTGTGCCCTCTACGATTTGCAGTTTCAGCTTTGTAAACTCCTCGGCTGACATGCCGATCTGGTTAAGGGCATTGTGAACTGCACAGGGTTTTACTGGCAGGCAGCAAAAAGCCAGTGCCCGCAGGTCCCCGCCGCCGCATATGTGTTTTGGCGAATTATACCAGCCTGTGGTCATCTGGTATGAGGTGATCTGGTCCACAAGGAACCGCAGGGTGTTTGGTTCTTTTAATACTGCCCTGGCAGCAGAGACCATATCAGCACCCCTGGAGAACATGGACTTGGCTGCAGAATAATCAACGATCGAATTGTTGCCTATAATAAACAGGGATGTAATGTTGCGTATCTTTCTTATAACATTCACGTCAGCACCATGCCTGCCCACGGCATCGATATGGATGATATGGGCACCTGCCTTCTCAATCATATATGCCGTCATCAGGTCATCAACCACATTGGCCCTGATCTTGACAGACACTACAACTCCTGTGCCTTTGACCGCTTCAATGATCTCGCGCAGGGTATCAGGATGCTCAAGCAGGGATTGACCTGCGCCCAGTTCCATGATCTCGGGCTGGCGGCAGTGTGCGTTTATTTCAATACCTGCCCCGTATTTTTTAGCGATACGGGCAGCTTCGACATATGCATCGATATCTGCCGCCCTGACATTAACAAGGACAGCACAGTCACCAGAGTTCTCAGTAATTGTTTCCAGTTCAGATGTCAGGAATTCCATCGGTGAATCTGTTATGAACTCACTGCGGCCGCGCTGGGCAATTCTTTTTGCAGCATCGTTTGTACTGTCATCCAGGTTATAACCGCCCAGTACCACCAGTCCTGCATGGTCAGTGAATTGTTTTGCAAAATTGCTGTCTGTAATACCTGCCATGGGGGCAAGAGCAATAGGGTTTTTTGGAGTAAGGTATCCGATCTTTAGATCGAATGGTTCAATCAGTTCTGTGTTCAATTGTGCTTCCTCACAGGCAATGTGAATGTGAATGTGAATGATAATTCGAATTTTTTCAGGAACCTTCCAGATTGTTTAAACTATAAAAGTTTTACTGGAATCGAACAGCAAATCGAAAATATGAGTGAATATTTATTAATTATTGCAGGAGTGATATCTTTTCCATTCTTATATCAATATGGAAGCAAAGAACAAACCCACAACAATTACTGTCATGAACAACCCGATATATACAACCGGACTCCATGCCAGCACCTTGCGCCCGTCCAGTACGCTTATGGGCAGCATATTGAATCCGGCCAGCAGCAGGTTGATCAACACACCCAGGCGCCCGATCTCATATAAAAACCCGGTATCAGTTAACAGCGGCATAAAAGCAAAAGCCAAAAACAGGTTCATCACAGGTCCTGCGGCAGCGATCTTACCGTATTGTTTTTTTGTTATATGGGGTCCGAATATCTGCACGGCCCCAGGTGCCGCAAACAGGATACCGATCTGCCATGCCATGTAAATAGCCAGCAGCAGCATCCCGAAACTCATCCTGAACTCGGCCCATGCTCCGTACTGCTGGGCAACGAACTTGTGCCCCATTTCATGGAAAATAAAGGATATACCCACCGTGACCAGGGAGATTATGAACAGGTCAGTGATAAACGGCCCGAATATCTGAGAGCTCGTGGGCTTCCCATCCAGTTTCATCCATGCGAGCATAAGAGCGAATGCATAGGATATTGCCACCCAGGCAATGAACAGATGTTTCAATTCAGTACTGCTTGTATTGAATATGGCCATCTTTTTCGAGCGCACGGTCTGGAAATGTACTTGTTCAAGGCCGGCCACCCGGGACTGTTCAATTTCAGGCATAGAAAGGACTTATGAGGATACTATGATTTAATATTTTTCAGCGTATGGGAAAGTATAAACGCATTTCGATAATGATACAGGTAATTTTCTTAGTTCCAATCAAATCTTTTGATAATTTCAATCAAATCTTTTGACAGGATTGACAGGATTTACAGGATTGGATCGTATCCTGTCAATCCTGTTTATCCTGTCTGAAATTTCCATTTTCTTGACTTTCTATCTTCATTTTTATCTTTAGTCATATCTTCATTTGTATCTTGATTTGCACAGTCCTAAAGAAAATCCATTAATCTCTTCTGGTTCATCTTCCTATCCAGCAGTTTTGATTTAGGTCGCCACATCTCGCTAGCGGTATTTATCCGTAAAGACATATCATTCAGTGCATCGTTAACGGAATCAAAACTCACCGGGACCGATGACACTGCTTCCCGGGCAGCTTCCCTGACCACCCATACCCCCAGGGGTGCCCAGTAATCTGGCGTAATTTCCCTGATCGCGAACACATTGGCACTGCGGTGCATCCGGTGCAGGTGCTCCAGCACAGGCAGGCGTGCCGCATAATACCCGCCGCCCAGGTTCGAGTATCCTTTCTTGCCGCCATAGTCCTCCCAATCCGATTCTACCGAAGTTGCCCCGGAAGACCATACTGCCTTTGGCATCCATATCTCTATTAATTCGTACGCAAAGGCACCGGGAAATACCAGTATCTCGAAGTGGTTCCCGTGCAATCCTCCGCTGTACAGCAGGATATCATTCACCTCAGGGAAATATCGAACCTCGTCGATCAACATCTTCCCGACCATATCATCTGTGGCTGTGATGGACCAGCGGGTGGGCACGATCTTGCGCTGTTTTCCCAGCAGTCCGATAGAAAGCAACCTGTTAATGTGGTCCACAGTGATATCTGCGTTATAGAGTTCCCCGATCTCATCCACAGCCCTGGCATCGGTATCACTTACTGCTTTATCCACCTGCCTGGGCACCACCGGGTTCTGGGCTATATCCAGCTTTGTAACCTCTCCGGCAGGCCCCATGGGCGAGAGTACGCCATCGAATCGCAGTCCCACCTTTGGCACCTTGCTGAACCACACCTCTGTATCTACAGGTTTTTCAGATAATGCCAGTTCCTGGGTCTTGTGCAGCATGGCATCGGGATTTGAAGCATCCTTGACATTGAACTTCATATTTGACCTGACCAGGCTGGACCTGAGTCCCACGATATCCCTGATATCCAAGTGGTTCCATGAGCCCGGACTGTCATAGATCGCAGCATCACTGGCCGTGACCTCCGGCGGTATCAGGGGTCCGGCAGATACCTGCGGATACCCGTACCGTCCTACAAAGACTGAGGGGGGAGATGCACCAAAAATGTTATCAGAAAGCTTGGGAGTTGTGCCAAGTGACTTGAACCTCTCAAGTATGGGGCAGGCAGGACGGCCGCACAGCCCCTTTCCTTTACAGGATACACACAGCGAAGGCATGTTTAGGTATATTGGGTACTGGGTACATTAAAGGATATGATTGGTCTGCATGTGTCATCGGTTAAGAGTAATATTGTGATGGAACACGGATTGTACGGATGACACGGATGCGCGCGGATATGAAAATAAATCCGTGAAAATCCGTCAAATCCGTGTCATCCGTGTTCTATTCAAACTAAATTGGTTAATCATAAAAAATCATTGGTTATTTGGAAAACGATACATATCGAGTCAGTCAAACTCCTTAACCGATGACTAATGTATTGGAATCAGAATCCGTATTTTCCAACCAGCGGTACAAACACGACCCCACCCATTGCTTCTTTTTTTACGCCGTTCGACTTCGTGACCAAGTACAGTTCCTGCATGTAACGGCCCACAGGTATCACCATCTTTCCACCTGCTGCCAGTTGTTCGACCAGGACCTCAGGCACTTCAGGCGCAGAACACGCCACAGATATCCTGTCAAACGGAGCAAGTGCGGGCAATCCCTGGCTGCCGTCTTCGATTATGACAGTTACATCTACATATCCGGCATTGGCCAGGTTTTTTCTTGCAAACTCGCCCAGTGATGGGATGCGTTCAATTGTATATACATGTCCGCCCGGACGGACCAGTTCGGCCATGACAGCAGCATGATATCCGCAACCTCCCCCCACTTCCAGCACTTTCTGCCCGGGCTCAAGCTCCAGCAGGTTACACATTATGGCCACCATATGTGGTGCAGATATGGTCTGTCCTTCCCCTATCGGCAGCGGATTGTCCGCATATGCGAACCTCTGCTCACTTTCATGCATGAAACTGTGCCTGGGCACACGTGCCATTGCGTCAAGAACCCGATCCCGGATTTCCGGATGCCTTGATCTTAATCCCTCTATTAGTTGCCTTCTTTCCTTTTCAAGGTCCATGTTGAAGGTCCCCGTGGTTTGATCACAGGTCCGCCTGAGCGGGGTTTACCAGGTCTTTTTCTACCTGTCTTTTTATAATCCCTTAACCATTCCATCCGTTCCGTGGAGTCGGCAAAGATACGTTTGATGTATTTTGCCATGACACACTCCCCGTTCCTTTTAAGGAATTTCCCATCCCGCACCTTTATCTTTTTTATTACGAACCTGTCAGGCCCTGAAGATAACAATTCCCCGACTGTGAACTCCCGTTCACCAGGCACTTCCATTTCAATGGATTCTGTCTGCCAGCCTCGTGTGATGGATATCTTAGTCGTGACTGTATCCGTATACCGGGTCCATATTGTATCGATCTCATCGGCCCTGGCACTTTCTACCCGTTTGTCGCCTGATTCGATCGATGTGATAAGCACAAAATTGGCTTCGCCTTCAGGTCCGCTTTCCACTATGAACTCATCGTCCACGGATATGATCTCATCACTATCCTGGACAATTGTGCTTTTGGTGGAGCTATCGCCTGCACTGATAACAACCCTGATATTTGTTTTCTTCTTTTTTTCAGAATAATAAGGATGGATTGTATCGCACAGTGTGCATTTAATCAATATGTCCGGTTTTTCTTTCAGTATATCATGGGGCACAGGTTCATGTGGTGAACAATTGGGACACTGTGCCTGAATAATCTCATGTACCATTCTACTTTCATTCCTCGCATTCTAATAGTACTAAATGATAGTAAACACTTCGATGCCAACAAGAATATAAAAAAAATAATCGTGCAGGTTAAAGATAGAAATCCTAACTCAACTGCACATATTTTGACTTTGTTTAAAGCGTGTTAATTATCCGGTATAGTCCGGACAAACACAAAGTGTATAACTATAAACTTCAGAATTAATATCTCTTCGGTCTATGATTTTTATAGCACTCTCTGCAGTACACCGGTCTATCAGGATCGGGTACAAAAGGCACTTCGGTTTCCTGACCACAATCGGCACATGTAGCTTTATGCATTTCCCTTGGTCCAAAACCGCCTCTACTTTCGAAGCCTCTTTTTTCCATTTATTCTCATCCATTGTTGTTTTAATCAACTAATACAGAAATCCGCTCATGAGAATACGTAAATCCTGATGAGGTTTAAATATTAATTGACAATGCTTCTTTACTATCTACTGGTTTATAGTACTATTGCCCAACATTTCATTTTAGTACATAAAGTATATACTTTCCCGTAGGCTTGGAAAATGCGAACGAAGTGAGCATTTTCTTGTGGTACCATTGCTCAACATTGTAGAACTGCCAGACCATAATCAACATCACGATGGTAGGACTGTACCGACCTGACATCAATGAGGTTTTCCCGTGCCGCCCTGATACCCTTTGCAGCAGCCATGGCGGCAGCAGTGGTAGTATGGTATGGGATATTGTACTTGATAGCAGATTTACGGATATAGCTGTCCTCGTAAACCCCCTCCTTACCGATCGGGGTGTTCAGTACGAACTGAATCTCCTGGTTATGCATTGCATCAACAATATTTGGCCGCCCCTCATGCATTTTCTTGATAACTTCACATTCTATACCGTTTTCCTTAAAGAAACCGGCTGTGCCTTTCGTGGCAAGTATCGCAAATCCCATTGAAAACAGTTCCCTGCCCACAATAAGCGCACGCTGCCTGTCACCGGACGCTACGGTTATAAGTGCAGTGCCTTCAAGAGGCAATGAAGACCCGGCAGCAACCTGGGACTTGAAAAAAGCAATCTCAAATGAATCTGCCATGCCCAGCACCTCGCCTGTCGAGCGCATCTCAGGCCCGAGCACAGGGTCGACTTCAGGGAACATATTGAACGGGAATACAGTCTCTTTGACACCGAAATGCGGGTAAGTACGCAGGTGGGTGTCCATATCTGCCAGTTTCGCACCAAGCATGACCTGTGTCGCAATTTGTGCCATTGATACGTCTGTAACCTTTGACACTAATGGCACAGTACGTGAAGCCCTCGGGTTCGCTTCCAGGATATAAACAATATCATCCTTGATGGCATACTGGATATTCATGAGCCCCACAACCTTCAATTTAGTGGCAATACGGCGCGTGTATTCTTTAAGGGTCTCCATTTGTTCCCCTGAGATACCTACCGGAGGCAATACACATGCACTATCACCCGAGTGGATTCCGGCAAGTTCGATGTGTTCCATGATCGACGGGATAAAAACATCAGTACCGTCAGATATCGCATCCACTTCACATTCCAGCGCATCCTCAAGGAACTTATCAATGAGCATGGGCTTCTCAGGTGTTATCTCAATAGCTCCTGCAACGTATTTTTCAAGCATTTCATCGTCATATACAATCTCCATTCCCCGTCCGCCAAGCACATACGAGGGGCGGACGATCAGTGGATAGCCTATTCGCCCTGCAACATCCAGTGCTTCTTTTAGTGATCTGGCAGTACCGGGTTCCGGCATGGGTATCTCCAGATCCCTGATAATGTCTGCAAACCGCTCACGGTCTTCTGCCAGGTCAATGCTCCTGACCGATGTTCCCAGGATGTTCACGCCTGACGCTTCAAGTTCTGCGGCAATGTTCAATGGTGTCTGGCCGCCGAACTGTACGATTGCCCCGACTGGTTTTTCCTTGTCATAGATGCTCAGTACATCCTCTACGGTAACAGGCTCAAAGTACAGCTTATCCGAAGTATCGTAGTCGGTAGACACTGTTTCAGGGTTGCAGTTGACCATAATGGACTCATAACCAAGTTCGCGCAGTGTTAAGGCGGCGTGTACGCAGGTATAGTCGAACTCGATACCCTGTCCTATTCGATTGGGCCCGCCCCCGATTATCATGATCTTCTTCCTGTCAGATACAGGTACTTCATTCTCTGCATTGTAGGTAGAGTAGTAGTAGGCTGCATCCTCTGCCCCGCTCACAGGCACGATGTTCCATGCCTGGCGCAGACCTAGGGATAAGCGGTGCTCACGTATCTGCTGTTCTGGTACATCCAGTATCCGGCCCAGGTACTTATCAGAAAAACCATCCTTTTTGGCCTGGATAAGCAGGTCATCCGGCAACTTGCTGCCTTTGTACTTCAGGACCTTTTCTTCCAGTTCCACCAGTTCCTTCATTTGCTCTAAGAACCAGTGCTTGATATGCGTTATCCTGAACAATTCATCCACAGACATCCCTTTCCGCAGGGCTTCGTAAATGATGAACTGACGTTCGGATGAAGGCTCTACCAGTAGTTTTTGCAACTCATCCAGTGATAGTTCATTGAAGTTTTTAGCAAATCCCAGGCCGTAGCGCCCGGTCTCAAGGGAGCGGATGGCTTTCTGGAATGCTTCTTTGTAATTCTTGCCAATGCTCATGGCCTCGCCCACAGCACGCATCTGTGTACCAAGCTGGTCAATGGAGCCTGGGAATTTCTCAAAGGCCCAGCGTGCGAACTTTATAACCACATATTCACCTGACGGTGTGTATTTATCCAGCGTACCGTCACGCCAGTATGGAATTTCCTCCAGCAGCAGGCCGCCTGCCAGTTTTGCAGACACCAGTGCGATCGGGAACCCTGTGGCTTTGGAAGCCAGGGCAGATGAGCGTGATGTGCGTGGATTGATCTCGATCACGACTATGCGGCCGGTCTCTGGGTCATGGGCGAACTGGATATTGGTGCCACCTGTCACTCCGATCGCATCCACAATGCGGTACGAATAGTCCTGCAGCCGCTCCTGTAATGCTTCATCGATGGTGAGCATGGGTGCAGAGCAGAAGCTGTCGCCTGTATGCACGCCCATGGCATCGATGTTCTCGATGAAACAGACAGTTATCATGTTACCTTTGGCATCCCTTACCACTTCAAGTTCAAGTTCCTCCCAGCCCAGTACAGATTCCTCCACAAGTATCTGCCCGATGAGGCTGGCCGATATACCCCTGGCGGCAATGGTGCGCAGTTCATCCACGTTATAGGCGAACCCTCCGCCTGTTCCGCCCATAGTGTAGGCGGGCCGGATGACTACAGGATAGCCAATATCTTTCGCTATCTTTTCAGCTTCTTCCACGCTGAAGGTAGTCTCACTGCGTGCAGTCTCCACACCAACGCTATCCATGGTCTCCTTGAAAGTGGTACGGTCCTCGCCGCGCTTGATGGCATCGGCCTGTACCCCTATGAGTTCGATGCCGTATTTTTCCAGGATGCCCTTTTCATAAAGTTCAAAGGACAGGTTCAGCCCTTTCTGGCCGCCCAGGTTTGGCAGCAGGGCGTCAGGGCGCTCCTTGTCTATGATCTTCTCCAGGGTTTCAATGTTCAGCGGCTCGATATAAGTAATATCAGCCATGCCGGGATCGGTCATGATAGTGGCAGGATTGGAATTGACGAGCACGATCTTAAACCCAAGCTGGCGCAGTGCTTTGCAGGCCTGGGTGCCGGAATAGTCAAATTCAGCGGCCTGGCCGATAACGATCGGGCCGGACCCTATAATTAGTACTTTGTGGATGTCCTCTCTTTTGGGCATATCTTCACCTTCTCCGGAAGGGACATTATGGCTTAATACTCTTTTGTATTACACGGCCTTGGGACAAAATTCACTTATCCTGCCTTACGTGGCCAATGCGGTACAATGGCATCCAAACGCATGATAGTGCTCTTACCACTCCTGTGGATATGTGCTTGGTCATATTGTACCCAGTTGGTCAATACTTGCTCTTTGCTCTCGTATTTGAATGTTTCATCCCAGATATTCTTGATGATTCCTCTGAGTTTATCGCCACGTTGTTTAGATGGCATCAATAACACCTCATGCCATCACCGGAAAAAGGTTGTTTGATGAAAATCGATCAAGGCGGAGGGCGCGAAGAACCTGCACAGGATGGTAAAACTCTTGCGCCCTCTTCCGTGTTTCAGGCAGCTAATGATCCTGCCCGAAAACACGAAGTCGTAGTTACGAACTCGCTTCGCTGATGGTGTATGGTTCTGGAGTCGGCGTGCATGTGCATGTCTCATTCTCAAATGAACTGTAGTCCACTACGCCCCCGGACTCTTCATTGACGCTTGCTGCAATCACTTCCGGATCTGTCGTTCCCCAGTGATTGTGTTGCACAGTTACGTTATAGGATTGCGCGTTTCGGAGATTCCATTCCCATCCACGAGTTACGGGGTTGTACTTACCGTTCTCGATTATGTTGTTGTGCTCAATCACATTGCCAGTACTTGTACTGGTAAGGTAGATTCCGCTGGCACTGTTGTTCTGCACCAGATTGCAGGTAATGTTGTTCCCGGTCGACCATAACATGTAGATACCGTCTCCGTTGTATGCGATCTCATTACCCGCGATCGTGCTGTGCGTATTCTGCTGACACTGGAAGTAGATGCCACGTCCGGTATTGGACCTTACAATATTGTTCTCGATTGTGGTGTAGCTGTTTTCGGATACCATAGTGATTCCATGGACGTTGCCTGATACGTTGTTGCAAGAGATGTTGCAGTAATCAGACCCTGATCCAAGGCTAATCCCTGTGCCCCAGCTCCCGCCTGTTGCTCCTGTAACCGTGAATCCGGAGATGTTCACATAATCCGCAGTCATGTCCACGTAAAATACATTTCTGGTTGCATCTGCCGCTTCAACAGTCACCAGATCCATACCCTCGCCTAACAGCGTGATTGACGGTCTGAAGATCTCTACATTCTCACTGTAATTGCCGGCATGGACAACTATAACAGTCCCTGACGATGCCGTAGTTACAGCATCCTGTATTGTAGTGTATTCCCAATCAGCACCGACATGCAGTACCGGCGCGTTCGCTTCGCTGATGTTGTATGGTTCCGGAGTCGGCGTGCATCCGCAGGTCTCATTCTCAAATGAACTGTAGTCCACCACGCTTCCGGAATCTTCACGGACGCTTGCTGCAATCACTTCCGGATCTGTCGTTCCCCAGTGATTGTATTTCACAGTCACGTTATTGGATTGCCTGTTGTAGAGGTTCCATTCCCATCCACGGGTTACGCGGTTGTACACACCGTTCTCGATTATGTTGTTGTGCTCGATCACATTGCCAGCACTTCCACCGGTAAGGTAGATGCCACTGGCACTGTTGTTCTGCACAAGGTTGCAGGTGATGTTGTTCCCGGTCGAACTGGTCAGGTAGATTCCGTTGGCACTGTTGTTCTGCACCAGATTGCAGGTGATGTTGTTCCCACTTGACCATGCCAAGTAGATACCGTCTCCGTTGTATGTGATCTCATTACCCGCGATCGTGTTGTGTACGCTCTGCCGATACTGGAGAGAGATGCCACGTCCGGTGTTGGATCTTATAATGTTGTTCTCGATTGTGGTGTAACTGTTTGTGTATCCCGCGAAGATTCCATTGGTGTTGCCTGATACGTTGTTGCAAGAAATGTTGCAGTGATCAGACTCCCGCAGGAGTATCCCCGCGCTCCAGCCCCTGCCTGTTGTTCCGGTAACTGTGAATCCAGAGATGTTTACATAATCCGCAGTCACGCTAAATACGCTTCCTGCGGTATCTGCCGCTTCAACAGTCACCAGATCCATGCCCTCGCCTATCAACGTGATTGACGGTCTAAAGATCTCCACGTTCTCTGTGTAAGTGCCGGCATGGACAACTATAACAGTCCCGGGCGATGCCGCAGTCACCGCAGCCTGTATTGTAGTGTAGTTCATTCCAGTGCCGACATGCAGTACCGGTGCACTCGCTTCGCTGATGGTGTATGGTTCCGGAGTCGGCGTGCAGATGCATGTCCCATTCTCAAATGAACTGTAGTCCACCACGCTTCCGGAATCTTCACAGACGCTTGCTGCAATCACTTCCGGATCTGTCGTTCCCCAGTGATTGTGTTGCACAGTTACATTATATGATTGCCCGTTCCAGAGATTCCATTCCCATCCCCGGGTTACGCGGTTGTATGCACCGTTCTCGATTATGTTGTTGTGCTCAATCACATTGCCAGCACTTCCGCCGGTAAGGTGGATGCCACTGGCACTGTTGTTCTGTATCAGGTTGCAGGTGATGTTGTTCCCGCTTGACCATACCAAATAGATACCGTCTCCGTTGTATGCGATCTCATTACCTGCGATTGTGTTGTGTGTGTCCTGCTGATACTGGAGAGAGATGCCACGTTCGGTGTTGGATCTTATAATGTTGTTCTCGATTGTGGTGTAGCTGTTTGTGTATCCCGCGAAGATTCCATTGGCATTGCCTGATACGTTGTTGCAAGAGATGTTGCAGTGATCAGCAGCCATCAATATGATGATCCCCGCTTTCCAGCTCACGCCTGTTGTTCCGGTAACTGTGAATCCGGAGATGTTCACATAATCCGCATTCACGCTAAATACGCTTTCTGCAGCATCTGCCGCTTCAACAGTCACCAGATCCATACCTGCCCCCATCAGCGTGATTGACGGTGTAGAGATCTCTACATTCTCTCTGTAAGTGCCGGCATGGACGAATATAACATCCCC
>JAUVLO010000031.1 GCA_030600695.1 Methanosarcinales archaeon
CAAAGATCATGGTCGGCAACTACCTACGTTTTTGATCACAAATAATTTCGAGATCGATCTGGAGACCCTGGCTTTGCATTACGCAAACCGTTGGCTGATCGAAAACAAATTTTCTGAACGGGTTGATTTTTTCAATCTCAACGCTTTAAGTTCTCCGTTCATGATAAGAATTTATTTTGATGTTGTTCTGACCATTGTGGCAGATTCTCTCTACAGGTTGCTTGCCGAGGACCTGAAGAGATTTGAGGATTGTACTCCAAAGACTATCTTTTCCGATTTAATCAACTGTAGATGTAACGGAGAGGTGGTTGGCGATGAGATAATAATCAAAACGAAGAAGAAGGCAACAACACCCATTTTCAAATCTAATGAGGTTTTTCAGAAATCGTATCTTGTACCTTGGTTAGGCAATAAGAGACTTCATTTTGATTGGATATCCTGACTTGGGTTCAATTATGAGACATAAACACTTGACGAAAATCGGTGTTAAAAAGTCTCCAACAAATCACCAACCGATCATATCACCAAACTTATCTTTTCTAATGTTGTAACTAGTTTAGGTTTTAATATGGAAAGGAAAGAGTTCAGGGAACTGATATCATCACAGCATGCCAGACAGGTGATCAGCCAGATACACCTTGAGCCCGGTATACTGAAACTGGAATTGAAAGAAGCCCTGGGCAAAGTGCTGGCTGAGGATATTACTGCGGAGGTGGATGTCCCCGGTTTTAATCGTGCATCTATGGATGGGTATGCTGTACGTGCAAAAGATACATATCTGGCAAGAGAGGACAAGCCGGTAATACTGGAACTTGCCGGCAGTGTCGATACGGGCTCTGTTCCTGATGTTATAGTGGGCAGTGGTACGGTAGTGGAGATATCCACAGGTGCCATGATGCCGGCAGGTGCCGATGCGGTAGTAATGGTAGAATACACCAGAACTGAAGGCAGCAGCCTCCATATTATGCGCCCGGTATCTGTTAATGAGAATGTTATCCATGCGGGCTCGGATATCATGGTGGGAGAAAGGGTGCTGCAGGCAGGCACCAGGTTGACACCAAGGGAGATCGGCGTGCTGTCTGCTGTAGGGGTGCAGCATATAATGGCCAGGAACCTGGTCGTAGGAATAATATCAACAGGCTCGGAACTTGTCCCGCCAGGCAGCGAACTGAAGCCGGGCATGGTCTATGATATCAATTCATATTCTATTGGTGCAGCAGCCATGGAATGCGGTGCAGAGGTCAAGTACTATGGTATTGCCAGGGACAACCGTCCATACATGGAAGAGATACTGGGCCGTGCCGTGGATGAATGCCAGCTTGTAATAACATCGGGCAGCACTTCGGCTGGTGCAGGTGATGTGATGTACCGTATCATTGGTGAGCGTGGTCGGGAACTGATCCATGGCATCGATATCAAGCCGGGAAAACCTGTAATAGTCGGCATAGTCGATGACACACCAGTGTTCGGGCTGCCAGGTTATCCCACATCTGCGCTCACAATATTCAATGAATTCACTGCACCTCTTATCAGGCGTGCCCTGGGGTTATCCGGTTCAAGGTCTACAGTAAAGGCACAAATGGCAGTGGATTATCATTCACCAGGGCGGCGGCAGTTGCTGACAGTGGGTCTTGTAAGAGGTATGGCATATCCGGTAGATAAGGGGTCCGGTGCCATAACAACACTGGCAGATGCAGATGGTTTCATTGAGATAGACCCCCAGGTAGAGATACTCGATGCCGGTGATGAAGTAATGGTCACCCTGTTAGGAGATGTGAAATCCCCTGACGTGCTTTTCATAGGCAGCCATTGCCTGGGTTTTGAGGCACTGATGCGCCTTCTGCCCTTTAGTGTTAGAATGATAAATACGGGCAGTACGGGGGGAATGATAGCAGTAAGGGATGGGATCGCTGACATGGGCGGAGTGCACCTAATGGACGAAACAGGGGAGTACAACCTCTCGTTCCTCAAGACCTTTGGACTGGATAAGGCCGTGCTTGTCAAAGGTTACCTGCGGGACCAGGGACTTATTGTAGAACCTGGCAGTGACATCGTGGAATTTGAAGATATTGTGGGCCGCAGGATGATAAACCGTACGCGGGGTTCGGGCACAAGGGTGTTAACGGATATGAAACTAAAGGAAGTTGCAGAAAAGAGGGGGACAGGATTTGATGAACTGTGTGCTTCGATCGAAGGATATGATACAGAGGCCAGAACGCACAGCGCAGTTGCGGCGGCCGTTCGTCTGGGAAGAGCCGATGTGGGTGTAGGGATCAGGTCTGCGGCTGAATTGAACGGATTGAAATTCATCCATATTGCTGATGAAGAGTATGATTTTGTCGTACAGAAAAAGTTCATTGAAAGTGAGATGGGGAGAGTATTCCTTAAAGTACTGCAAAGCGACGAATTTTGTGCCAGTTTGCCTGCAGGCATGAGGACATACAACATGACCGGCAAGGTCATGGATATGTGATATACAGATTATACATTACAATATTACAGTCGAAAACATTCCATATGTCATCGGTTAAGAGTAATATTGTAATGGAACACGGATTGCACGGATGACACGGATGTGCACGGATAATAAATAAATAAATCCGTCAAATCCGTGTCATCCGTGTTCGATTTAAATTAAATTGGAGAAGCGTATGAAATTATTGGTCTTTTGGAAAATAATACATACCGACTCTGTCAAACTTCTTAACCGATGACCAATGAAAACATTTAGGACTACATAATTGCAGTCGAAAACCACAAGATTAATATTTAATACAGATAATGGAATATAATCATTTAATATAATACAGGGGCAATTGTTTTATCTCTTTGTGCTTAAATAACCATATCAAGTAAACTTTATGTATATATGAATTATTAAGAGAAGTTTATAATTCTATTAAGCTGAATGTATCTTCCCCTTGAAGAAAGGAAAAAATGGTGGAAACTACGGATGGGAAATATCAAAATAGGGATTGTAGGGATCGGTAATTGTGCAAGTTCACTGATCCAGGGCCTTGAGTACTATAAAAACAGGGACAGCAATGATTCAAATGGATTGATGCACTGGGATATCGGCGGTTATAAACCTTACAATATCGAAGTAGTTGCTGCTTTTGATATCGACAAACGTAAAGTGGGTGTGGATGTCTCAGAAGCTATTTTTAAAATGCCGAACTGTACAACAGCATTTTGTAGCGATATCCCAAAAACAGGTATCAGGGTAAGTATGGGAAAGGCACTTGACGGCTATTCTTCCCATATGGCGGATTATGACGAAAATAGTACATTTATACAGTCCGATGAGAATGAACCATCAAAGGAAGACGTGGTAAGAATATTACAGGAATCCGGTGCCGAGATGCTCCTGAACTACTGCCCGGTTGGCTCTGAAGAAGCTTCAAAGTTCTATGCTGAATGTGCCCTGGAAGCAGGTGTGGGTTTTATTAATAATATTCCTGTCTTTATTGCCAGCGATCCTGTATGGGCGGCAAAGTTTGAAGAAAAAGGTATCCCAATAATCGGGGATGACATAAAGGCCCAGATCGGCGCCACCATCACACACAGGACACTGGTGGACCTGTTCGAAAAGAGGGGAGTCAAACTGGATAGAACTTACCAGTTAAATACAGGCGGCAATACTGACTTCCTCAATATGCTGAACCGGAGCAGGCTTGCTTCTAAGAAGACATCGAAAACTGAAGCGGTTCAATCAGTACTTGGTGAAAGACTTGATGCCGACAATATCCATATCGGGCCAAGTGATTATGTTCCCTGGCAGAAGGATAACAAGGTTTGTTTTATCAGGATGGAGGGCAGGCTTTTCGGCAATGTCCCCATGGACCTGGAACTACGGCTGTCTGTAGAGGATTCCCCCAATTCGGCAGGAGTGGTAATAGATGCCGTCAGGTGCTGCAAGCTGGCGCTTGAAAGGGGCATTGGTGGTGCACTGTTATCTCCCTCATCCTTTTTCATGAAGCATCCACTGGAACAATATACCGATGATATGGCATACCAGTATACAGAGGATTTCATAGCAGATAAAAGAGATATTTAACTTGGGTAACTTCCGGATTGGTACGCATATTGAATTAGTATGCATATTGAATTAGCATACATATTGTCCCATGGCATGGAATTCGTATACATTTTATCCCAATGCCCAGGGAATTCGCATATTTTTTATAGTGAAATCATATATTAGTATGTATGAGTGAGAACCTGGAAAATATCATAACCAAGGGATTCCATTCCTGGACCCGCAACCTGAACATCTGTATCCCCCTGGTCACCAACTATGTGGTACAATTCGCTGTCATGTTCTTTGCCGTCATAGCAGCAATGTTGTTATTTTTCGGCCGGAACCTCTCAGGTATGGCTTCCATGACAGAGGACGAAATATTTGACCTGATGTCGGTTTCCGTCATGGAAAATCTCACTGGCGTAATAATCATAGCCTTCCTGGTCTTCCTTATACTGTTACTGTTCGATGCATATTTCTTTGCAGGTGCAGTGGGCATGAGCCAGAACGCAACAGCAAGGGGTGATACCTCTATTGCAGATATGTTCAATGCAGGCAACAGCAATTTTATCAATATCTTCCTGGCTAATTTCCTGATAATGCTAATGAATATCGCAGGCATCATTTTTGTGGTACCAGGTGCCATTTTGACCAGGAACTACATGGAGGTCGTGGAATCCACCCAGTTCACATCAGGCATACTGCTACTGCTCATTGGCATAGTCATGTGGGGTATATACCTGCTGATCCTTAGTGTGGTCCTTGCAATCGCGCTGTATTCCATAGTGATTGAAAGGACCGGGGCCATAGATGGGATCATAAGGGGATACGATTTCTTCATGGATAACAAGCTTAGTGTATTTGCCATGTGGCTGGTCATCTTCGCAGTTTCCAGTGCGGTGGCAATTGTTTTCTTTTTTGCGGGCGAGGTAATTGCCTTTATTGGCAGTGAAGGGTTGAACATAATCTGGTCACTGGGCAGCCAGGTATTGATACTGGTGACCGTCCAGCCGTTAATAATGATCTGGTGGACCAGGCTGTATATGGTCAGGACTGGAAAGGACATACACATTGATGAACTCCTGACAGATGATTGGGGGCAGCCAGGGTAAATAATATTTAACCTCCCGACATTACAATGCAAATCTTAAACAGACATGTGATAGCAAGCAAGTGATAAACTATGGATATATACGACAGCGTTATCGAACTGGCCAAGAGGCGGGGCTTCCTCTGGAACTCGTTTGAGATATACGGCGGCACGGCCGGGTTCTATGACTACGGACCCCTGGGCGCCATGCTTAAGCGCAGGATAGAGAACATCTGGCGCGATATTTACGTCATCAACGAAGGTTACTACGAGATCGAGTCACCCACCATTGGTATAGAGAACGTGTTCGTGGCTTCGGGACACGTTGGCGGCTTCTCAGACCCATTGACCGAATGCCAGAAGTGTCATGAATCCTTCAGGGCAGACCACCTGGTCGAAGATGTTGCCAGCAATCCCGACACGCTAACCCCGGATGAACTTTCTGTTATTATCAAGGAGAATAATATCAAATGCCCTGACTGCGGCGGCGAACTGGGCGGCGTGTACGAGTTCAACCTCATGTTCAGTACATCCATCGGTCCAGGCTCCAAGCGTGTCGGTTACCTGCGTCCTGAGACCGCACAGGGCATGTTCGTGGATTTCCCCAGGCTGCTGCGCTTCTACAGGGATAAACTGCCCTTTGGCGTCACCCAGATAGGGAAAGTATACCGCAACGAGATATCACCACGACAGGGCGTCATCAGGCTGCGGGAGTTCACCCAGGCAGAGGCCGAGATATTCGTAGACCCCAGGGACAAGAGCCACCCTGGCTTTGACAGCATCCGGGATTATACTTTGAGCCTGTATTCAGACCATAACCAGTCATCAGGCCAGGACCAGATCGATATGAGCCTGGGCGAGGCCGTGGACCTGGGCATCATCGCCCACCAGTTCCTGGCCTATGCACTTGCAATGACCCACCAGTTCCTGGTGCGGGTGGGTGTATCCCCTGAACGGCTGCGCTTCAGGCAGCACATGAAGGATGAGATGGCCCATTATGCAATAGACTGCTGGGATGCCGAGATACTGTCGGACAGGTTCGGCTGGGTGGAGATCGTGGGTATAGCCGACCGTACCGACTATGACCTTAACGCCCACAGCAGGGTAAGCAAGACCGACCTGTCAGTGTATGTGGAATATGATGAACCCAGGGTTGTGGAAAAAGTGGTGGTCAAACCGGATATGGGCAAGATAGGACCTGCATTCAAGGGCAAGGCAAAGGCCGTAATGGATGCATTGAAGTCAATGGAATTCGGAAACTTGTCCTATTCCAAAAGCAATGACATGATCAGTATCCAGGTTGACGGGGAACAGGTGGACATACCTCCTGATATGTATGAGGTTCAGCAGGTGACCGAGACCATACACGGTGAGAACATTGTGCCCCATGTTATTGAACCGTCATTCGGTATCGACAGGATAATCTATGCGGTGCTGGAACATGCCTTCAGGGAAGAGGAAGTGCAGGGTGAAGACGATGTGAAGAGCAAAAACGAAGTACGGGATGAAGACAAAGGCAGGATCGTACTGGGACTAAAGAGCGAAGTAGCGCCGGTACAGGCTGCTGTGCTGCCGCTATTGACCCGCGAGGAACTCAAAGGACCGGCAAAGGAGATTGAATCGGCACTCAAGCACAAAGGCGTGATGGCGGCCTATGATGATTCGGGTACCATAGGCAGGCGTTACCGCAGGAATGACGAGATCGGCACGCCGTATTCCATCACAGTAGATTACGACACCCTGGAGGACGGCACCGTCACCATCCGGGACCGGGATTCCATGAAACAGGTCCGCGCCCCCGCTGATACCATCGCAGACACCATACACGACCTGATACACGGCTATACCAGATTTGAGGATGCCGGCACCCCGATTGCATAATAATTGTATAATATTACATTGTCATGTCTGTCATTCTCTCAAAAGAGTTGCTCCGTAAGTCCATTCACTTAGCAGGGATGCTCATTCCTGTGATATACTATTTCACTGACCGTTTTACTGTCCTGTTCTGGCTCAGCCCGCTCGTGATCGTGGCACTGCAGTTAGAATGGATGAGACTGCACGGATATTTCAGGTATCCGGCAGTCCTCCTGCGCCCATCCGAGGAGCATCGGGTGGCAGGGTATGTCTATTCTATTACTGCGGCCTTTATTGTTATTGCACTGTTCCCGAAGACCATTGCCATAACTGCGCTGACCATGGCGGTCCTGGGTGATTTTTCCTCAGGTATTGCTGGTGCCATGTGGGGTAAAAAAGCCGATGTGAGACAGATGCGCCTGCCAATAAAACCTGTACCCATATTGCTGGTAATGCTGCTGGTAAGTTTTTCCACCGGTTACCTTGCTGCCCATGCGCCCGGACTGGCACCGCTGCCAGCTTATTCTGTGGCACTGGGCGCCCTTGGTGCCACACTGGCCGACGGCGTACCCTGGCAGATACGCGGGCACGTGCTGGACGATAACCTGACTATACCACTGGTATCTGCGGTATTGATGCTGGTATCTACGGGATTTTAGATGTTTCGCAGTACCTGAGTATTTTTGGGAATTTCAAGCAACAAATTATTTAAACTATACCACATAGAATATATCCTATGCGGTATATAATCGAAAGCATCTATCCCGTACAAGAGCGAAGGCTTTTTACCGACCGGGAAGCTGAACTTGCCATGCTTGCCAGAAATAGCGAGAGGATCTTAGACGGATCTGGCAAAAACATATGCTTCATAGGTCTTCGCAGAATTGGTAAGAGTCTGATACTCAAAGAATACATTTCAAAGGAGAAAGATAAACACATCCTTCCGGTTTACATAGACCTTGAGCGCCTAGACACCACACCTGAATTTTTTGCAGTCCAGTATGTAGGCCAGATCTTGCGCTGGTTCCTGGACGACGCAGATATGAGCCCCTATCTTGATATTAATGGTCTTGTTAAAAAAGTGGCAGACACTAACAGTAATACGGCTGTAGAAACCGTTCATTCGATATTCGATGAACTTAATAAAGCAAAACCAAATCAGCGCTTGTTACTGGAACTTGCATTTATTTTTCCTGAAAGGTTTGCAAATGAACAGGATATTCATATCATACTTATGCTGGATGAGTTCCAGCGAATACACGAGATTGATAATTTTCCGCAAATACATGACATAATTGGTCTGCTGCGTTCCATAATCCAGACCCAGTCAAGAACTCATTATGTAGTCGCCGGTTCTGCGATACGGATGCTTGAGAAGGTGTTCGGGGAAGCAGACTCCCCGTTTTTTGCCCAGTTCAGGGTGGAACGAGTGGCATATTTTGAGAAAAAAGCAACTTTTGACCTGGCGCAAAAAATAACAGGCATTAGCGATTCAAAGGTCCTGGGTAAGATACATGACCTGACATTCGGGCATCCGTATTACATTTATTCCATCTGCGAGCGCATGAATGAACTTGGTGAGATGAATGTAAACGGGGCCAGAAAAGCCTTTGCACTTGAAGCACTGCTTAAAAATGGCAGCATAAATCTTATGTGCAGGTACTTTTTCGAGAACAGCATGTCCCGGGTTCGCGGGGATGCGCTTATGAGGACAATACTTCACCAACTGGCAAAGGAAGATGGAGTAAGGCTTACGGATATCGCACAGTCTATCAAACGCAAAGACGGGGTCACAAGGAACATGCTTGAACGCCTGATAGATATTGACCTGATTGTGAAAGAGGATAAACGCTATTATTTCCGGGACCCGGTCTTACGATACTGGATAATGAATGTTTACGAAGGTGTTGAGTTTGATACCATGCCCGGTAAAAGGGTCATAGAAGATATGGTGCGTGACATTGAAGAGAAGTTCGAGAAAGCATCTACTGAACTCGGTATTGCAAAAGAATATGAATTGAAGTATGCTCTTGAAAAGTCTCTTGGATTTCATCTTGACAAATATTTAAAAGATGGTATCGAGTTCGATCTGGTAGGCGTAAATGACGATATTGTGCATATTTTTGAGATAAAATGGCGCGCTAAAGAAACAGGTTACAGGGAAATCGAAAAATTCATGGCAAAGACCACAGCATCAGAGTTTGCCAAACATGCCAGGAAACTTATCCTGATAAGCAGGCGCGGGTTTACCAGGCAGGCCGCAGAGTATGCCAAAGATCAAAACATAATATTGGTTACACAAAATGAGATTCCAGCGATCAAGGAACTTATCGGGTAAATTGGCCTGGAAACTATACCACATAGAATATATCCTATGTGGTATATATTCTATGTGGTATAATTCGTTTTAAAATTCTGTAATAGCCCAATAGTGTTCTCTACCCCCAGTGCCACGCCTTCCACCTCGATACCGCCCTTGCCCTTGGCACCGTCCCCCACGATGTACAGTCCCCTAATGGGCGTGGTATTGCCCAGGTCCGAGCCCGAACCTGCCCGGTTCACAGGCCAACCGTTCCGGTAGGTCTGGACCATCAGTACCTCATAGTCCTCTTTGTGGAATATATCCTCAAGGTCTTTCAGTCCCAGTTCTATCTCAGACTGGATATCATCAGATTGTATTGCCTGATGTGACATGACCAGGTGTTTACCAGGCGGTGCCAGGGACGGGTCGATATTGGTAACCTCATTGATGCCGTTTACCCGCCTGGCATAGGGCGTGAGCAATATACCGCTATGCTCTATCAGCGGCCTGTTTGCACCCAGGCTTATCTTGATACCTGCCGACGGTTTTATCGATTCCAATGATGCCATATATTCCCTGAACTCATCGCTGCCGGGGTGGTCGTATAACTGCGCCGTTGCCTGGTGCCCGATATCGCTTATGACCACATCCCCCAGTATTGTCCCGCCGCCTGCCTCCACTCCCACTGCCCTGCCGTCCACTATCAGTATTTGGTCTACCTGACTATTGGTATGTATTATGCCGCCGCCTGAGAGTATGACCTGCTCCAGGGCATTGATGATAGCACCGCACCCGCCCATAGGTACGCCCGGACCGCCATAGCGGCGCATATTGTCAATTATTGCTAGCACCTCCCTGGCAGGTATCTCATCACAGCGCATGCTCAATGCCCAGCCGCAATAAGCATTTGCAAATTTGATGAGCCAGGTGTCCTTTATGAAGGGGAAGAACCAGTCTTTAAAACTTTCATCACCGGGTTTTACGAATCTTGATTTGGTAGTGAGGTAGAACAGTTTCAGTTTGTCAGTCAGGGAAAGGGGGCTGGAGAATTTTTCAAAGGACATGTCCCTGAAACTCCCGTTATCAGGTATCCTAAGCGTGGCCGGGGGTGATGAGGGGACTATCTTAACATCAGCCCCTACCTGCCTGAGCATGGATGCCAGCGGGCCCCGGGAGCCGTGAGGTATCATGTGCAGGGCGCCGGATGTCAGTGTATAGCCTTTGTAGTCCAGGTTGATGAACCGGCCGCCGATAAGGGCCAGGCGTTCAAAGACTTCTACCCTGTGTCCTGCCTTTACAAGCCGTGTTGCTGTGAGCAGGCCGCCGAGACCGCCGCCTATTATCAGGGCTTTCATGCCTCCTCCTCCCTGATGGCACCCAGCGGGCAGTATTGTATACAGACACCGCACTGGGTGCAGTTGTCACTGATACTTGCTTTGCCCCATACTGAAATTGCCTCGCTGGGACAAAATACTACACACTGGCCGCATCCTACACATTCTGTGCTGATTCTCATGTTTACTCCTGTAAAATCTGAGGTGAAACTGGCGTTTCATGGTATATAACGTATAAGCTTAACTACTGGATATGTGGACAACACGAATAATCTTATGTTGCCAGTATCAAAACAATTATTAACTATCATAGATATGTAAGCCACCTAAGCGCCAAGGTGGCGGAGCGGCTACGCAATCGCCTGCAGATAGGCACATGATTATGTACTGGCAGTAAGCGGTTTTATTCCGGTTCGAATCCGGACCTTGGCTTAGTTTTAATTTTTTTGATTATCTTCAACATTGAGTGAGTATTGATTATCCAGGTGTAAATGGATGGTATCCTGAATATCGGGGGTCGAGCGTAGGGCGCAGGGCGTAAGTGGAGTGGAAAAACGCCATTTTGCTTGCAAAAAAACATAGCTGAAAACATAGCTGAAAACATAGCTGAAAACATAGCTGAAAACATAGCTGATAAATAGATTATATATCCTAAAGAGTAGTAAATACAGTGATACTATGATAAAAGCAGGGATTATCGGAGGCTCAGGCTATACCGGCGGCGAATTGATGCGCCTCATGGCTGGCCACTTGGATGTAGAAGTGGTATGCGTAACCTCACGGCGCCTGGACGGCAGTCCGGTGAGTGACACACACCCGCACCTGAGGGGTTTTACTGACCTGACGTTCCAAAACCTGGATGCCAGTGAAGTGGCAGGCCAGTGTGATGTGGTATTCACAGCCGTCCCCCACGGCACTGCTATGGATGTGGTACCGCCGCTACTGGACGCTGGCACAAAGGTCATTGACCTTAGCGCAGACTACCGGCTGCCTGTCAGTGTGTTCGAAAAGACCTACAACCTTAAACACAAAGCACCAAAGGAGGGCGTTTACGGCCTGCCTGAGCTGCATCCTGAAGTTGTCGGTGCATCGATGATCGCCAATCCCGGGTGTTATCCGACCGGCGCAATCCTGGCAGCCGCACCACTGACAGCCGCAGGGATGGTCGAGCGGGTGGTCTTTGACTCCAAGAGCGGTATATCCGGTGCCGGTGCCGAACCCAGCAGGGTATCCCACTACCCGAACATGGCAGAGAACGTGCAGGCGTACAAGCTCACTACCCACCGCCACGGTGTTGAAATGCAGCAGGAACTGGGACGGCTGGACAGTAATACCAGGGTCAGTTTCACGCCCCATGTGGTCCCGTCGGTCAGGGGCATCCTGACCACAGCCCACCTGTTCCTGAAAGAAGATATGGATGCCAGTCAGGTTGCCGATATCTACAACCGGTTCTATAAGGACAAAACGTTCATCCGGCTTTTGGATGGCATTCCCATGCTGGGTCCGGTACGGGGTTCAAATTTCTGCGATATAGGGTTTGAGATGGATGCAGAAGGACAGCGGTTGGTAGTCGTATCTGCCATTGACAACCTGGTAAAAGGAGCATCGGGGCAGGCTGTGCAGAACATGAACCTGATGTTCGGACTTGACGAAACGGCAGGACTATGGAATCCTGCAACCTTTCCATGAGGAATGCCCTAAGGAGTGCCAAAAGGAGTGATAATTATGCAGGTAAATGAGATCATGACAAAGAACGTAATATTTTGCAGTCCGGACGATCCGGTCAAAGATGCTGCCCGGTTACTCAGGGAGCATAAGGTAGGCGGGATACCAGTGGTACAGGATAAGAAAGTGACAGGGATGATCACAGAAAGTGATATCCTTAAATTGCTGGAAGTACCGGAAAGGGATAGCCAGCTCTGGCTGCCCAGTCCTTTCGAGATCATAGAGGTGCCGCTTAGGGAACTTATCGGATGGGAAGAGGCCAGCCATGCACTGGATGATGTAGGCAACAAGAAGGTCAGCGAAGTAATGAGCCATCCCGTGGTCACCGCAGATGTTTCTGACAGCCTGGAGACTGTGGCATCGAGAATGGTCAAACATAATGTTGTCAGGATACCGGTGATCAAGGACGGTGGACTGGTTGGTATTGTCACACGTCATGATATTATTGCCGGGCTGGCATTATCGGCTTGATCGGAGCTGTTGCAGTTGAAGTTCATAGACGGCGGCATCTGTGCTGTAAAAGGTGTGTCTGCCTGGGGTGTAAAGCAGGACAAATATGGCCTGGCACTTATAAGGGCAGAAGGCAGCGCAGCAGGTGTGTTCACTCGCAACCGGGTCATAGCCGCACCCCTGATACTTACGAGGGAGCACCTTGAAGGGGGTAGGTTGTCTGCAGTGATAGCCAACAGTGGCAATGCCAATGCATTTACCGGGCAGGAAGGGATAGAGGATGCCAGGGATATGGCTAAATTGGCTGCAAAAGGTCCCGGCCTCGATGAGAGGACAGTGGCAGTAGCATCCACAGGTGTTATCGGTCACAGGCTTGATCTTGATATTATCAGGTCACAGGTAGGGGAAGTGACAGCGGGCTTGACTGATTTGGCAGATGGCAGTACAGCCGCTGCCAGGGCTATTATGACCACAGATACCTTTGCCAAGGAGGCGGCTGTTGAACTTCCCGACGGCACGCGCATCGGCGGGATAGCAAAAGGTAGCGGCATGATCGCCCCGAATATGGGTACTATGCTGGCTTTCCTGTACACTGATGCTGCAATGGATGCCGGGGAACTGGGGAAGTATCTTAAGCGGGCAGTGGATAAGAGTTTCAATATGGTTGTGGTGGACGGGGATACCAGTACCAATGATATGGCATTGATAACCGCCACCGGACAAATGGATCACGCAGTGGGTCATACAACGGGGAACAAGATGGGGGGCACAACGGGGCACACAATAGGTCATACTAACCCAGAAGAGTTCGGGCATGGTCTGGAAGCAGTATGCACCAAACTTGCCAGGATGATCGCCAGGGACGGTGAAGGTGCCACACGCCTGATCGAGGCAAGGGTCACGGGGGCAGGAAGCGAAAGTGATGCCGTACTGGCTGCAAAGGCCGTTATCAGGTCACCCCTGGTCAAATCCGCAATATTTGGCAGGGACCCAAACTGGGGCAGGGTGGTGGCTGCTGTGGGATACTCAGGTGCAGAAATGGAACAGGACTGTATCAGCCTGGCGTTTGCCAGCGATCACTCATCGGTAATGCTGGTGGAAAAAGGCAGGATTGTCAGCACCCTGGAAGATAAGCTAAAGGAGATCATGGGTTCGGAAGAGGTTATCATCAGGGTGGACCTTGGAGTGGGCAGCGGATGTGCTACAGCCTGGGGATGCGACCTGTCCTACGACTATGTGCGGATCAATGCCGAATATACTACATGATGTGAATTCTGGAATATGCGGTTTCATGCTTACCATTGTCCTATAACGAAACAATGAAGTTATAATACTCATATTACTTTCCAGATTCAAAGTAGAATACCAATAATTACTGGAGGACATGATATGAAAGTTCTTGTTAGCGATTCATTATCTGAAAAGGGTATAGAAATACTGGAAAAAGGAGCAGAAGTTGACGTAAAAACCGGGATGAGCCCGGAAGAATTGATGGCATGTATCAGGGAATACGATGCCCTGGTGGTCAGGAGCCAGACCAAAGTGACCAGGGAAGTCATCGAAGCCGCATCGAACCTCAAGATCATAGGCAGGGCCGGCGTGGGTGTGGATAATATCGATGTTGAAGCTGCCACCCAGCGCGGTATCATTGTAATCAATGCCCCGGAAGGCAATATGATATCTGCTGCTGAGCATACCATAGCCATGATGATGGCCATATCCAGGAACATCCCACAGGCAAACCAGTCCATGAAGTCAGGGAAATGGGACCGAAAACTGTTCATGGGTGTTGAAGTAAGAGGCAAGACCCTGGGTGTGGTTGGACTTGGACGGATAGGAACCGAGGTAGCCAAGCGCGCACAGGGAATGGAGATGAATATCCTGGCCTATGACCCGTTCATCAGTGAAGAGCGGGCAGCTGACCTGGGTGTCAAGCTTACCACTGTGGAAGATATTGTCCTTAATGCGGATTACATCACAGTGCATACACCCCTAACAAAGGACACCAGGAACCTCATCGACAGGGAAGAATTCGAAAAAGCCAAACCAGGGGTCAGGATCATAAACTGCGCCCGCGGCGGGATAATCAACGAGGAAGCCCTGGCCGAGGCCGTGGCAAGTGGTAAAGTGGCAGCCGCCGCCATTGATGTTTTCACCAGCGAGCCGCCAACCGGTTCACCTCTGCTGGAACAGGATAATATTATACTCACGCCACATCTGGGAGCATCCACAAAAGAAGCACAGGTAAATGTGGCTGTAGACGTGGCCGAGCAGATCATCAACTTTAGCCAGGGACTGCCTGTCAAGAACGCCATCAATATGCCATATGTGAAACAGGAGGTAATGAAAGTGCTGCAGCCTTACCTGCCGCTGGCAGAGAAGATAGGCAAACTTGCCGCCCAGCTCATGGAAGGAAAATACGAACGGATAGAGGTATCATACAGCGGTGAGATCGCCGACTGGGATACAGGACCCGTAACCGTAGCCGCCCTTAAGGGACTGCTTGAGTTCGCGATGGGGTCATCCGTGAACTATGTCAATGCTCCTGTTATCGCCAAAGAGCGTAAGATAAAAGTGGTAGAAAGCAAGTCAAAGACCACAGAGAGCTACTCCAACCTGATCATGGTGAATATTTTCAATAATGGAAAGGTAAAGACCGTAGGGGGCACCATGGTAGGTACCAATCCCAGGATAGTCCAGATCGATGAGTTCAGCATTGATGTGCTGCCCTTAGGGCATATGATATTCGCCCTCCATGAGGACCATCCGAACATCATCGGCCCATGCTGCATATTGCTGGGCAATCATGATATCAATATTGCAGGCATGCAGGTCGGCCGCATAAAAGCAGGTGGGACAGCCATTATGGCACTCAATGTAGATTCAGAGGTGAATGAGGAGATATTGAACGAGATGAGGGCTGTGAAAGGTATACTGAATGCGAAGATGGTATATCTTTAGATAATTCTGCCTGTGCTGCAGCCTGGTACTGCTAATATTGACCAGATCATTGGCCCGACTGGTATAAATTGGTTTACTGTCATCAACAATCAATAATTATAAATAGTTGAATCCTATACTCTTACATATTATGAAAGTAGTATTCCGTATAATCGGTTCGGAAGAAGATATGGCCAGCCTGAAGCCTGAAGAGGAATATGTCCACTTCTGTTTCAGACCATCAGAAAAAGAGATATTCAATGTGGTCCGTACCTGCCCTAAAATTAAAATGATCCAGCTTCCCGTGTCTTATTTCAACACATTGTCAAATACAACTATGGCATTAATGTCAATGAACAATATTGAAATAAGGGTCGGCAATGTGTGGGGGCACAGGACTGATATTGATACACATAAGACCTTGGATATTTAGGCTGTCAGGCATGCAGATCTTATAATAAAATCGTATCATACGTCTGGGTCTATCTATTTACTCTCTTTTAGTACAACCAGATTTAACTACATGTGTCATCGGTTAAGAGTAATATTGTAATGGAACACGGATTGCACGGATGACACGGATGTGCACGGATAATAAATAAATCCGTGAAAATCCGTCAAATCCGTGTCATCCGTGTTCGATTTAAATTAAATTGCAGAATCGTATGAAATCATTGGTATTTTGGAAAATAATACATACCGACTCTGT
>JAUVLO010000046.1 GCA_030600695.1 Methanosarcinales archaeon
TAAAATAAAGTGCGGGGGAAGGGATTCGAACCCTTGAACTCCTGCGAGAATAGATCTTGAGTCTATCACCTTTGGCCTGGCTTGGTTACCCCCGCATAAGGGAATGGTTATCTGTCCTGGAGCGTCTCAACCTCTTCAACTAACCTGCGGCCTGCCGCTATCTCATCAATACTATGGATAACAGCACCCAGCTCTTCAATGACCTCTTTGATCCGTTCATAATCCAGGTCATCACCTTCAATAGTGATCTTAACATTCTCGGTTTGCTGGTCCACTTCATAAAGGCTGAGGTTTACGCCGCTGATGTCTTCAAGTTCACTTAAGGCCCTGGCATACTCCAGCGTTAAAGGATAGTGCGGTTTCAATACATCTAAAACCAATCGTTTAATTCCGGCCACTTGTTTTCATCCATCCTGACAGTACAATATCCAATGAGGACAATAACTTATAACTCTTACGACATATTTTCTCCATCTCCAACACAGCAGACAAAAACTCCCGCATTCCTTAATTCGTATCCACTTCAAATCTAAGGGTAATTTAAAAATTATTAGACAGGATTGACAGGATCGACAGGATACGAGGCAACATTAATATCCTGTAAATCCTGTAAATCCGGTCAAAATACCATGCTTTTTGAAGTGGATACCTTAATTCAATAAAATACCAAAACCTAAATAGTTGAAACACGATTAGTATAATCATGTATCAACAATTCATCAACAGAACCGAAGAACTCACTTTTCTCGAAAACCACCTATCCGGACATAAGCCCCAATTACTCATCTTTTACGGCCGCCGCAGGGTGGGCAAGACCGAACTACTTGTCCAGTTTGCAAAAACCCATCCGGAAGTACCGTCCATATATTTCCTTGCCGGCAGGAAGCGGTGGAAGGATAATATTCGTGAACTCCAGTTGAAAATGGCCGGAATACTTGATGACACATTATTCTCCAAAGCTGAATTTGCAGATTATTTCGAACTCTTCAGGGAATTCGGAACAAGGGCCAGTGGGCAGACCGTCATAATCATAGACGAATTCCCATACCTTCATGACCCCAGCAGGGACATCGAATCAATGTTCCAGAAGATATATGACGAGATCATCTCCAAAACAGAAATTGTCCTTATCCTCTGCGGTTCAAGTATCTCAATGATGGAATCCCTGCTGGGTTACAAGAGCCCGTTATACGGCAGGCGGACCGGGCAGTGGCTTGTCGAACCGCTCTGGTTCGGGGATGTGTGCAGGTTTTTTCCTGGTTATGACATGCAGGCCTGCATTGAAGCCTACGCCGTGCTCGGTGGGATACCTTTTTACCTGCTCATGTTCGACGATTCCATGGATGTGTTGGGAAATATCGAAAAAACACTGCTCAGCAAAGGTTCGGTACTGTATAAAGAACCCGAATTCCTGTTAATGGAAGAACTACGTGAGCCCAGGAACTATTTCTCTATCCTGAAAGCAATAGCGGCCGGAAATACAAAGTCTGCCGAGATCATCAATGCCACAGGCCTGGATAAGTCAGTGGTCTCAAGATATATTGACGTGCTGCATGATCTTAGGATCGTAAGAAAATCCGCACCCGTGACAATAAAAAAACAGAATATCAGGGACATGCGGTATTACCTGGAAGATAACCTGTTCAAGTTCTGGTTTAAGTTTGTCTACCCCAATGAGGGCCAGATCGAATACGGGCAAACCGGTACGATAATTGAAACAATAAAATCACAGATGGATTCCTATACCAGTTTTGTGTTTGAGGATGTAGCCGGACAGTTCCTGTATGAGATCATGGATGAGCTGCCTTTCAGATTTGAAAGAATTGGCAGGTGGTGGCACAAGGACAATGAGATTGACTTTGTAGCATTAAACGAACAATCCCGCAAGATCATGTTTGTTGAATGTAAATGGAAAAATAGAAAGATCGGTGTGGATGTACTCGAAAGCTTGATGAAAAAGGTGGGGCATGTTGACTGGAAACTGGGCAATCGTGATGAATATTTTTGTATTATTTCAAAAAAGGGGTTAACAGCAAGGGCAGAGCAGTATGCAAAAGACCATGGATTTTTTTGCTTTGATCTGGAGGATATGGAACAAGTGTTCAAAGCAGGCCCGGCCAAAAACCAACCCTACGCATACAGCGGTTCAGCAGAGCTTATTACTTCCTGCCTGAAACAATGACTGAGATCCGGTGATGTCCAAATATCCACACTGCACCCGAGAAGTACTGACAACTCAATCTTGATCTTACCTAATTTGATCATCCCTGGTATACAGTTCGATTCGAATTCAACAAGCATATTGACATGTTCAGCCGATACGTCATTCCATTGACCAGGGGAATCAATAATCGACAGGACGCTAATATAATTTTTCTTGCAGAATCCTGAAAGCTCTTTTCTGGAGATTTCAGTGGTAAATTTATTGTACATCAACTCACTCCCGGCAACATTGAAAATTATAAACCTGCATATATATAATAATGCAATGATACTACGTATTTTTTTCTTTATTGGAGTATTTACCTTTCTGATATATAATATTATTTAAACGGTTTTGATAACGTACAGTCACAGGAAGAAAAACGGCTTAACCCCGTGTAATAAAATCAGGCTTCATCCTGGCCCTGGCCAGCCTCGGCAGTTCTCCCCATACCGCAAACCGGTCATCCTTGATCACCATTGCACCCTGGATGGCCTGCACCTCCCTGACCACATCAAAGGCTACCTCAAGCTCGCCCTCATCCGGCACAGCATTACCCAGCGCCGTAGCCGCCGCATCCGCCAGCGACACATCCCCTGACACCACCAGGGCGGCATCGGCAGTCCCGAAACTGATAGACGGCCCCACCGTACCCGATGAAGTGCAGATGCCCTGGATAGCGTCACCTGGCTGCACTTCAAGCCCCAGGTCCTTTATGGAAGAATTGCCGGCAAATATACCTATTAACAGGGGCCGGTCAGTAAAAAGCGCAATATCCCCCCCATTATCCACAAAAGCATAAGCAGCTCCTGCCTCCACCATGGCCTCCACAGCCATCCATGCAATGGTCCCGGCCACAGCACCCATGGGCCCGATGCCTACTGTACTGCATGCCCCTGCCATCCTGCGGACTATATCAGGGGCAGAGTCCGGCACATCATAGGGTTCAAGTGTGATCTTGAAAAAAGGGTCCGAACTAATATAACCCTCCAGGAGGCTTCGCTGTTTCCGGATGGCAGACCTGGCTATCTCGATATACTCTTCCTTATCAGCGCCCAGTGTTACGATAGTCTCTTTCAGCCTGTAGTGAACCCGCAAAAAAGCATCACTTTCCTTGTTTATGCATATGAACTTCCATATGTTTATCTACCTTAAATATAATTCCTTAACCATGAAGGTAGTGCGGGACCCCATTCACGGTTATATCGAACTGGATGAACTTGCACTGGCAATTATCGATACACCCCAGATGCAGCGGCTGCGCAGGATCCGGCAGCTCGGCCTGTCACACCTGGTCTATCCAGGGGCAAACCATACCAGGTTCGAGCATTCCCTGGGCACGTATCACCTGACATGCCAGCTGTTTGAGCACATTGACCATGACACACCCGATGAGATCAGGGTCGCTGCACTGTTGCACGATGTTGGGCACGGTCCATTCTCCCATGTCACCGAGGACCTGCTCAGGCAATATTCCAGACGCGGGCATGATGAGATATCCCACATACTCAGGCAGCCTGAACTTGCATCTATCCTGGATGAGTTTTCGATCAAGCCATCCAGTATCACCGACCACATAAAGGGTAAGACCCGGATCGGCAGTGTGCTAAACAGCGAGATCGATGTGGACCGTATGGACTATCTGGTACGGGATGCCCATTATACTGGTGTGGCCTACGGCGTCATCGACCTGGAAAGACTCATTCATTCCCTGAACTTCCATGAGGGAAAATTCGTGATCGAAACAGGGGGCCTGCAAGCTTGCGAAAGCTTATTGGTGTCCAGGTTTTTCATGCACCCTACAGTATATTTCCATCATGTAAGCAGGATTGCAGAGACCATGTTGCTGCGAGCCTGCCAGGCTGCCATTTCCGAAGGGACACTGGACACTGCCGGGCTGCAATCCATGGATGACGGCATGCTGGAAGCCGGGTTGATGGATGCCGGCGGCTATGCTGCCGAACTAATGGTAAGGATACGGGAACGTAAACTCTTTAAGCGCTCACTATATGCCAGCCTGGCATCGGTAAACATGGAAGTGGTGGAGCGTTACCGGAACAACCCTGAACGACTTGAGCAGGAACTGGCAGAGGAAGCTGGCGTACCTGCCAGGTATGTGATGGTGGACATACCCGGGATGCCGGATATGACTGAAATGAAGGCAAATATCGTGTTCAACGGCAGGATGGTCAGGCTGGACGAGGCATCACCCATAGTACGCAACCTGGAGCAGGCGCATATGGATAACTGGAGACTGGGGGTATATACACTGCCTGAATACAGGGAACAGGTCACCAGGACTGCCAGTGAGTTCTTCCAGGTTAAAAAGGATACCAGGCAATTGAATCTCAGCGAAATGCTGGGCGATTGAATGTGGAATTATCTATTTTATTAGGGCGACCGAAATCATCCTGGTATTTATCACATATATTTATGTACAATTAGTTAAAACCTAATAATAGGTTCGCCTCCAGGATTAAATAGGAAACTGGGTGTGGAACTTAAATGTGCTTACATGCCCGCAATAAGAACTGGCAGGCAGAACACATTGAATAAGAGGTGAATAAAATGGCTGAATCTAAAGTTTCTAAAGAAGAAAAAGATAGACTCAGGAAGTACGATGAACAAGTGAGGGGCAGAAAAGCTCCAAAACCCAAGGCTTAAAAAATCAAGCTTGAAAGTGCTTTTAAGCCAACTGGGGTTTTGTAGAAAATTTCAAATGTGGAAATCCTGTAAATAACACATATTATCTGTCCAGATGGAATGATGTGAAATTTACAGGACATTCTTTTTTTTCAGGAAAATATTTTCCTGATCCGCATCTTCATAAAGCATAACTTTAATATAATTATTTCGCAAGTTGCTAATGTGATGAGCTAACACTAAAAACGACATATTTATATATCTAATCGTGCTACTATGTTACACACTAACATGATAAGGTGAACTAATGTCAGAAATAGGAAAGAGTATCAGAATAGAACGAATATTGGACAGGCAGAGCAGGAATATGGTAGTAATACCAATGGACCACGGCATATCAGTAGGCCCTGTGACCGGGCTGGTAGACCTGCCAAAGATGGTCGATAAGGTTGCCGAAGGTGGTGCCAATGCCGTGCTGCTCCAAAAGGGCATGGCAAAGCACGGGCATAGGGGTTATGGGTCCGATGTGGGGCTTATTATCCACATGAGTGCATCAACTGCCCTTGGACCCGATCCTAATGATAAGGTGCTCGTATGTACAGTAGAAGAGGCCATCAAACTGGGTGCGGATGCTGTCAGCGTTCATGTCAATATAGGTAGTGAAACAGAATCCGACCAGTTGAAAAAACTGGGCAGCGTGGCAGAAACCTGTGACTTCTGGGGCATGCCCCTGCTGGCCATGATGTATCCCAGGGGAAAGAACATCGCCGATTCCAATGACCCCGAACTGGTAGCACATGCCGCCCGTGCAGGGGCAGAACTGGGAGCCGATGTGATCAAGACCAACTATACCGGTGACCCTGACACATACAAAGACGTTGTTGCCGGATGCCCGGTCCCGGTTGTCATGGCAGGTGGTCCCAAGACCGAGACCGATGCCGAGTTTTTAGATATGATCAGAGGCAGCCTGGATGCAGGCGGACGGGGAGTAGCCATAGGTAGAAATGTATTTCAACATCCCGATCCAACAAAGATGACCAGGGCGATCACCAGGATAGTGCATAACAATACAAGTGTGGAAGAAGCCCTGGAGGAACTGAAGTGAACGTTGATAAGACATTATGGATAAAAGCTGACACAGGTGACTGGGATGACCGGAAACAGAGGATCACTACCGGACTTGAATCCGGAGTAGATTTCGTCCTGGTCAATGAAGATGATATTGCTCTGGTACGGGAACTGGGCAGCATAAAAGTAGCTGCTTTTGTCAGGGACGGGGAAGGGGATGCAGATGTCTTTGTTGTGGGCAAGAACAGCGAAGGCGACGGTACACATGCATTGCCAAATGACCTGTCCGGAAGCAGGGACATTAACCTGGCAATCCAGTTAAAGGACAAGGGACTGACCACAGCCGGATATGTAGTGATCCAGGATAAACAGTACGAGGAGTTCGCTGCCGAACTGGGTAAGGTCTGTGATTATATCATAGTAGTGGGAACGGACTGGAAAGTCATCCCGCTGGAGAACCTTATCGCAGCCCTGCAGGAACTGGATGTTAAGATCATATCAGGTGTCAGGGATGCAGAAGAGACCATAGTCGCATACGAAATAATGGAACACGGTTCGGACGGGGTGCTTCTGGATACCGATGACCCATCTGAGATCAAGAGAACGGTTAAGGCTGTAGAGCAAACCGGGTCTGAGGAGATTCCCCTCAGCGTTGCCACAATCACAAAGGTCAAGCCTGTTGGAATGGGGGACCGCGTCTGCGTGGATACGTGTTCCCTGATGACACTGGGTGAAGGTATGCTGGTTGGCAGCCAGTCCAACGGCCTGTTCCTGGTACATTCCGAATCAGAGGACAGCCCCTATGTCGCAGCCAGGCCGTTCAGGGTGAATGCGGGTGCGGTCCATGCCTATGTCAAGGTGGGTGACAAAACCCAGTACCTCTCAGAACTTAGTGCAGGAGATGAAGTGCTGGTAGTGGATTCCAAAGGATGCCAGAGGCCTGCCATCGTCGGAAGGGTCAAGATCGAGAGAAGACCCATGCTGCTTGTTGAAGCCAGGGTAGATGATTCTATTATCAAGACCATACTCCAGAATGCCGAGACCATCAAACTTGTAGGCAAGGACGGCAAACCCATTTCAGTAGCCGCCCTGAAGGAAGGCGATGAGGTGATGGTCAATTATGAGGACACTGCCCGGCATTTCGGTATGAAGATCGAGGAAACCATTATTGAGAAATAACAGGGACTTTTTAATTTATTCCGGATGAAATAGATCACGGCAAAGAAAATCAACCACAGAGGACACAGAGAACACAGAGCGTTATTGTTTCTCTGTGCTCTCTGTGCACTCTGTGGTTATAAACCGTTCCAGGAAATAATAAAAAGTTCAAATAACACGGTACAAAGGAATGGTACGGATAGGACATGTTGACCTGGGGCAGGCCCCGGGCATAGTGGCTGCCATTGGCGCTGACCCCATCCCGACTGCCAGTAAGGCCAGGTCAATGGGTGCCCACATCCTTGAAGTAAGGATAGACCTGCTGGGGATCAAGGATGAAAAAGAACTGGCCCTTCTGCTGGATGAATTACATGAACAGGTAGGCCTGCCCATCATAGCCACCAACCGCTGCCAAAAGGAAGGCGGACATTGGGACGGAAGTGAGGAGGCCAGGGTGGAACTGCTGGTGTC
The DNA here is from genome assembly GCA_030600695.1 of Methanosarcinales archaeon. Classification (GTDB taxonomy): domain Archaea; phylum Halobacteriota; class Methanosarcinia; order Methanosarcinales; family Methanocomedenaceae; genus Methanocomedens_A. Next base: position 7,544 of record JAUVLO010000046.1, read on the forward strand.
TGCACTGACCAGGGTGGATGCTGTGGATGTGGAACTTTCCGCTCCCCTGCGCAAGAGGGTGGTGGATGCGGCAAGAGCATTGAACAAGGTATTGATAATCTCGTCCCATGATTTTAAGGTCACGCCCCCCGCCAGTGTTATGGCAGCTACCCTGAAACAGGCCATGGCTGCAGGGGCAGATATTGCCAAACTTGCAGTGACCCCTAACAGTACCGCTGATACACTGGCCCTCCTTACAGTCACACAGGAAGCAGACTTTCCTGTGAGTACCATTGCTATGGGAAAACTGGGGAGCCATACCAGGGTGGTGGCACCCATCTATGGTTCTGTGCTTACATACGGCGCAGTGGAAGATGCGGTGGCACCGGGCCAGTTGAAGATAGATGAACTCAAACACTGTATGGAGATGCTGATATGAAAACAATATTTGCAGTGTTCGGCGACCCTGTAGAGCACAGCTTGTCACCTGTTATGCACAATGCTGCCTATAAGGCCCTGGGTATGGATTGTAAGTACCACAAGTTCAGGGTCACCATGGATGACCTTGAAGCTGCTATTATGGGTGCCAGAGCCATGGGTTTTGGTGGGCTCAACCTGACCATTCCACTTAAAGAGAAAGCCCTGGATATCGTGGAGCCAGATACTATGGCACTGGTTATCGGGGCAGTGAACACTATAGAGTTTCCAGGTGATGCCATTGAGTTTTCAGATGATACCATTGCTGGCATTACCGGTATTGTCGGCCATAATACTGACGGCATCGGGGCAGTGAAAGCTTTAGCAGCATCTGGTGTGGATATCCTGGATAGCAGGGTATTGATACTTGGTGCAGGAGGTGCGGCAAGGGCCGTGGCCTACCAGCTGGCAAAGGACGGTGCCAGGGTAACCATCGCCAACAGGACAACCGGGCGGGCACAAGAGCTGGCAGAAAATGTCAGGTCAGTTGGAGATGCCAATGGTACTGGCCTGGAAGAACTGCCTGAACTAACAGCAAATGCTGATATTATAATAAATACCACATCAGTGGGAATGCATCCTGACACTGACCGGACCCTGGTCACTGCAGATATGATGCATACCGGACAGGTGATCTTTGACATAGTATACAGCCCGCTTGAGACCCGCCTGCTCAGGGAAGCAAAAAAAGCCGGTGCCGTCACCATCGACGGTATCAGGATGCTTGTATTGCAGGGTGCCGAGAGTTTCAGGATTTGGACCGGCATCGAACCACCTGTCGGCGTGATGGAACAGGCAGTACGGGACGTACTTGGAAGTAAATAACAGTGGATAAAATTCATGTGTCATCGGTTAGGAGTAATATTGTAATGGAACACGGATTGCACGGATGACACGGATGTGCACGGATAATAAATAAATCCGTGTAAATCCGTTAAATCCATGTCATCCGTATTCGATTTAAATTAAATTGGAGAATCGTATGAAATCATTGGTCTTTTGGAAAATAATACATGCCGACTCTGTCAAACTCCTTAACCAATGACCAATGGGATAAAATTACGGTGGATGAAATAGCAGTGGATGAAATAACGGTAGATAATATGAAGATACTGATCATTGGCGGCACAGGCGAGACCGGGCAGTGGTTCACCCGGTTCTACAAAAAACATGGGTGGGATGTAACGGTCTGGGGTGCAAACAAGAGGAGGGATATTGCCGAAAGACTTGGCGTGCCCTTTGCCGATGACCTGGACAAGGAGCTGGCACTGTCTGATGCAGTAATGGTTTCTGTCCCGATCGATCTCACCGAACAGGTGATAACAGATATTGCACCGAAAATGAAACAGGGCAGTTTGCTCATGGATATTACTTCGGTCAAGACCATACCAGTACATGCTATGCAGCAGTACGCACCCGAGGGTGTGGAAATACTTGGCACCCACCCCATGTTCGGTCCCACCATCTCTGACCTGCAGGGCCAGATCGTCATACTCGTACCTGTTGAGGGGCGAAGTGAACACTGGCTGCCTGTGATCCGTTCATTGTATGAAAAGCAGGGTGCCCACATTGAACTGGCAACCCCGCAGGAACATGACCGGATGATGGCTGTGGTGCAGGGTTTGACCCATTTTGCATACATCTCAATCGGTGCCGCCATGGCCGAACTGGACTTCGACGTGCCCGCGTCCCGCAGGTTCATGAGCCCGGTCTACGAGATCATGCTGGACTTTGTAGGCAGGATACTGGCCCAGAACCCGTACCTTTATGCCATGATCCAGATGAACCCGGAAGTGGAGGCTGTCCACCAGGCATTCATGAAAGTGTGCGAGGATATGTCAGATAAGGTCAACAGTAACGATATCCAGGGTTTTGTGGATATTATAAAGCGATCAGCGGTTCATTTCGGCGATACCCAGGCCGCACTCGGACGCTCTGACAAACTGATCAATAACAAGATATCGGAATTCCAGGAACTGACCCATTCCATCGGGAAAGAACGGGGACTGCGTCACCAGTATTCGGGAGTGACACATATCGGTATTATCAGGAAGGTGACACCACTTATGGTGACTATTGAGCGTAACGGCAGGGAGGTCGAACTCAAGATTGAGAATACCCGCCTGCTGCACATGGATGAATTGCTTGAATGGAAAAATAACAACCTTGACCATTCAAGTCGCGACGTATCTGCATTCATTCCACACGGTGCCAGACCAGGGACCATCAAAGATATCATTTCCCAGGTGGACGGGGTGGTTTCAGTCAAGGTAATTGATGTGTATGTTCACCCTGACAGCGACAGTACCAGCGTGACCATCAGGATCACCATCAGAGGTGACCTGGATGCCAGTGATGTCCACCGGAAGGTAAATGACCTGCTGTCGGGTATAGGGTGTACGTTAAGGTAATACAGGTTCGATCGGTACCTGTAATTCGTTAAATGCTGCATTTTGGTAACTACGATTACCAAATATCGGTTATTTTGGTAACTACGATTACCAAATAGTAGTCATTTTGGTAACTACGATTACCAAATATCGGTTATTTTGGTAACTACGATTACCAAATAGTAGTCATTTTGGTAACTACGATTACCAAATAGTAGTCATTTTGGTAATTGTGATTACCAAATATTGGTTATTTTGGTAACTACGATTACCAAAATGTTTATCATTTGGTAATTGTAATAACCAAATGTGAGATTTGAAGAGCTATCAAAGGAAAATCAATGGTGGAAGTTTGGCAGCAAGTTCCAGAAATATGACCGCCACTTGAAGGAACTTAAAGAGGCATTTATAGAATTTGAAAGAAAGCCAATCGACCTGCAAAGCGGCAATATTTACATAATAAGAGGTATGCGGCAGATAGGTAAGACCACTTATATAAAACAGACAATCCTCAGGCTGCTTAATGAGGGGACCGATCCGCAAACAATATTATTTATCTCATGTGACAGGCTCTCATCAAGAAAAGAACTTCATAATCTGGTCTCGAATTTTCTTCAGCAAAATATTGAAGCACAGGCACTATATATTTTCCTGGATGAAATTACATATCTCAAGGATTGGGTACTGGAATTAAAAACCATTGCCGATAGTAATTATATTGACAGATTGGTTGTAGTCGCAACAGGGTCGAACCCCATAAAATTAAAGGAAAAAACTGAACGGCTTCCCGGAAGGAGAGTGGAAGGTAATGAATATTACTTCAAACCCCTGAGTTTCAGGGATTTTGCCGTGCAATCCATTGAAAGAATAGCAGAATTCACCACATCCAAGGAACTGGCAGATGCCTTGAATAAATCGAAAAATGCCATTTTAGACAGCAAAATCGATATGGATAATTTTAACATTTCCACAATCAAGAAGGCCTTACCATATAAAGCGGAACTTGATTGGCTGTTCGAAATGTACATACTTACCGGGGGTATCCCTCTGGCTGTGAATGATTACCTGGCTCAAAAATATATTCATGGATCAGGGAATATTGATGGTAAAATATATGAAACATTCATCAGGCTTATACTCGGGGACATTACTAAGCTGCGAAGAAGTGAAACCACAGCAAAAGAGATCCTTAAAAATATTGCAACAAAATACAGTACAAGATATAGTTATACAACTTTAGGAAAAAGCGCAGGCGGCATTGTACACCAGACTGTTATCGAGTATCTCGAAATGTTCGAGAACTCCCTTCTGGTAGATGTGCTGAGTTCCTATGATTTTACAAAAAAAACTCCCAGGTTTAAAAGTGATAAGAAAATATATTTTTCAAATCCATTCATTTTTTACAGCATCAATTCGCTGTTATCTGGCGAGGACGGCTTTACTGCCAGCAAGGAAATCGTATCAAGGAATAAGGATATACTAATTGAAGGCATAGTGGAAAACCATCTTGCCCAGACAAAGGAAATTCCATATCTCAGGGAATGGAATACTTATTTGTGGTTCTATTATACTCGTACCGGCAAAGAAATAGATTTCATCTATAAAGGTGACGGGTATATGGGAATCGAGGTGAAATATAAAGAAGAGGTCAGCACGCAGGAAATTACATGGACCCCTGAGATCAAGATGACAATTGTGCTAACAAAAAACCAGTTTGAAATTCATGACGACATATTGTTTATACCAATTTCTGTTTTTCTTGTATGTACAGATAAATCACAAAGAACACTGTGAATGGAGTTTTTTTATCTTCAACAATCAGATTTCAATTCCCATTCCATTTTCTTCGGAATTTGAAATATTAGACTGCCCTCCTGCCGTGAAAAGTTGATAATCTATTTAACTGTTGGATTCTATGACTGGTAATAGAATAGATCCAAAGCTGGAAAATGACCTGAATGAGGCATTGAAATAACTTTTAAAATCCATCAAACCGGGATGAGGGAATGGTTCAATCAATAATGGCAAGTATGGGAGTATCCCCCATAAGGCTAACCAATACTCGTGGTAACTACAGGCCCCATGTATCCCTGTCATTTGATGAGCATATTTTTGCCATCGACACCAGCCGGACATTCAAGAAAGACCTCGTACAGCCTGATGCATATCTTATTACTCACGCCCATTCCGACCATAATGGCAAATCTGCCATGCTATCCCCAAGTGCAGTTTGCTCAAAAGAGACCGCCTTGGCGCTTGAGATCCGCTTTGGCAGGGAATACAAAGGCAGGACGTTCAGACTGGGCGATACCATTGATATTAACGGAATTGAAGTATCCACCCACCCTAACCACCATACCATCGGGTCAACTGCCTTTTCATGGGAGAACGAACAGGGCACCAGGATACTGGTCACAGGGGATGTAAAGGACTCGTCGCACCTGCCTGATTGTGATCTTCTTGTAACGGAGGCGAATTACGGTGACCCGGCCGATCCTGCCTGTTATTTCGAAGATGATGTGATTGGACTTGAGCAGGTGATAGGGGATAATGTAGCTCTTGGAGCCTACGCTTTTGGCAAGGCACAGCGGGCGGTAAGCCTGGTACGCAATGCGGGCTGGCAGGGCGCAATATCCATGGACAGCATGGGGTATAACCTGACCAAAGGCCTTATGAGTGACTGCGGACCCCTTTCCGAGATACTGGAGTACAACGGCAGGCATGAGGGTATGGTTATTGTGCCGCCATGGGATTTGGGGAAACTACCGGGAAGCATGAAGAAATATGTACTCACAGGCAGACAGGACTACTACTACCCAGCCATAAATATTAGCGACCATATGGATGTGACCGGGCTTGTCGATATGGTAACAGGACTCAAGCCAGAGGCTACACTGGTATATCACCCTGGCGGGGACAGGCCATCAAAGCTGGCTGAACATCTGAACAAGGTTGGATGTCCGGCTGTGGCACTGAGTGAATTGTAGATGTAACCCTATTTAGATATTCTTTTAGTGTTTTGTGTCCATTTAAGGTGAAACGCTTTTTTTCATCGCACTTTCCGCAGGTAAATCCCAAAAGTGAATCTTTTTAATCAACTTCCCCCATTTCATCAGTAAACTCATCTGAGGGGATGAACAACTGATGGATATAACGACTACAACACTATCACATTTAGGATTAGTTAGCGGAACGTTTGACGAACTTGGTATTGCAGACTTAATAGATACCAACATACCAAAAAGTCGAAATCACAATTTATCCCATTCCACAGTAATCAAAGCCATGTGTTTGAATGGTTTGGAATTCAACGAAAGCCGACTGTACCTTTATTCTGACTATTTTGAAAAACTTCCAACAGAACGATTATTGGGAAAAAACATTTAACAACAACATTGAGAAGAAACTGGATA
>JAUVLO010000118.1 GCA_030600695.1 Methanosarcinales archaeon
ATTGTTAGCACATGGCGCTTCTGCGGAGGAGATCCTTGAAGAATACAAAGGATTAAACGAAGATGACATTAAAGCATGTTTGCTATTTGCAACAGAATCCCTTGAAAACACCGCTTCTTTGCAGCATTTACTATACTCCCAAATGACCGATAGGTCTCTACACTTGCCGTAATTTTCTTCACACACGAATCTTCCACCTTGCTTAATATGTTTATGTATTCTTTGACAAGAGACTGTCCCATGCCCCTCCTTTGAAGCACTTGAACAACTGCCCGGCCCTGGTGCTGCGGACCGAATGTGCGCGGCGGCCACGGGTGTTTGTGGGTGCTGCCGGTGGGGGATATAGCTGTGAAAATATATAATTCATGAAATATTAAAACCGCAGAGGACGCTGAGTGCGCAGAGCGTTTTTACATTTTTCTGTGTCCTCGGTGCCCTCTGTGGCTTGTATTAATATGCTATCCAGCCCCCACCTCATTCTCACACTTCTACACTCTCCCGCCGCCCAGCCTCTCTGCGCTACACCCTGCCACCGCAGCCCGTAAGGGCGGCAGGGTGGCAGCCAGCCGTGTGGATTCATGCGAGTTTCGAACCGCAGATGAACACAGATGAACACAGATATTGCAGCTAAAATTTAATTATATTTAAATTTTCACCACATAATATAAATTAAAATCCATAATGCCCGGTATCTGCGTTCATCTGCGTTTATCTGCGGTTAATACTAAAATAGAAATAATTCCAGCCTGCTTCCTGTCTGCATATGCGCTGAGCGTGGGTTGGGTGTGGTGTGTGCAGGCGGTGGCCTCGGTTGTTGGAGATTGCTGCCGGTGGTGGGTATGACTGTGGAAATATATAATTCATAAAATACTGCACCGCAAAGGACGCAAAGTCAAGGTTACAATGTCTTTGCGAACTTTGCGCTCTTTGCGGTGAAACAGTGAGCAGCAACCTTCAATCTGCGTTTATTTGCGTTCATCTGCGGTTAATTTCCGTAGAAATCCACCCCTATTCCTTTCCTCTCCTGCCTCCCCGCATTTCCACTTGCCTGCGCTGCCTCTGCTCACCCAGCCGCCCCACACGCCCAGCTCCACACCCTGCGCCTGGTTGCTAGATATGTAGGTGGCGGCCTCGGTTGTTGTTGGTTGCTGCCGGTAGGGGCATGGCCATAGAAATATATAATTTATGTAATATTTGAAACCGCAGAGGACGCTGAGGTTCGCAGAGCATTCTTGTTTTTCTCTGCGTACCTCCGCGCACTCTGCGGTAAATGTCGAATTGATTCCAGCCCCTATTGGTTCCTTCAATCATCCTGCCACCGCAGCCCGTCAGGGCGGCAGTGTGGCAGCCAGCCTTGTGGATTCGTGTGAGTTTCGAACCGCAGATATCGCAGTCGAAATTAGATTATATGTATCCACTTCAAAAATAGCTTCATCTGTGTTCATCCGCTGTTCATCTGTGGTTCGTTTTCACTGAACTATCTTTCGGAACTAACGGTATGAGCCTTATAAAAAATAATGATGCTTCCCAGGATGCACCTTTTCAATCACTGTCCTATCAAAAACATCACTCTCGTCCAGTTCATTCCCAACATAACCCAGATTACGAAGCACAGGTACAAAAGCCATCGTTGAATCAATATACTCCCTGGGAAGACCTGCACAGTACCTGGGAGAGACCTGGTAGGTCTGCATGATAAAATCACTATCAACCACTTCAACCAGCTCGGATACTACCCGGGCGGCACGCTCTGGCTCATCCCGTATAAGATTGGAAGCATCTTCATGCAGCCGCAGGAAATCCTCTACCAGGCCGCGTCTGTCCCGCAGCAGCTCACGGCTTACGATAATACCATAACTGGGATTAAAGGGCCAGAGCTTTGAAGGCGGGATGATAACTTTTGCACCGCATACCCTGGCAGCCGCAACCGACAGGGGCGGCGTCCCAATGGCTGCATCCACCTGGCCGTCAGCCAGTGCATCCGGAATAAAATCAGCCCATGCAAAATTCCTGACCTCGACAGACCTGCCAAGGTCATGCTCCTCCAGCAGGTTGCGGATAATCACATCATGGATAGAACCTGACGGCGGACACCCGATAGTGCCGCCCCTGAACTGCTCCAGGACCGATGCCACATCCCCGCCCATATCCTCAAGCGTACCGCATCCGGGCGGCCCGATCATAACCGTACCTTCCATATGGCCGCCGCCCACGCATATGATGGGCACGCCCCTGTCAATACCGATCATCACTGGGGGCAGCCCGATATATCCAATATCCACTTCGCCCCTGGAAAAGGCATCCACGATAGCCGGGCCCCCGCCGAACATGCTCCATTCCACTGTAAGGCCGAGTTTGTCCTCAAGCCAGCGGGTTCCCATGAGTATGAATGAGGTATGGTAGAATGTGGAGAGGTGCCCGATACGCAGTGTTGGTTTGTCCATGTTATTGGATCCAATGATATATTATCTTATTATTTTATCCCCGGTTCAGCTATTGCCGCGGTTTCTCTCCATGTCCACAGCTTACAGGTATGGTACTATCACCGGATATCCTGGAATAGTACAGGTACTGCTGTGCATATCCGGCATAGTGCCCGAAATAACTGCGGGCGAATTCGCGGATGGCCTCACCTCTTTTGCTTTTCGCACCCTCAAGGAGAGGGCCGTAGTGTTCCTCCATGACCGAGAGGATATGGGTGTCCACTGGAAAGGCCTCCATCTTATCATAGGCGAACAGCAGTACACAATCGGCAATCTTTGGACCGATGCCACGCATCCCCATCAGCAATTCCCTTGCCTCCCTGTACTCAAGTTCAAAGGGCGCTCCCAGGTCAAGTTCTCCCCTGTCCACCTTCCTTGCCACCTCCAGTATATTTGCACTTCTAAATCCCAGTTTAGTCTCCCTCAACCTGCTCTCGCTGGTCCGGGCCAGCACTTCGGCAGTGGGGAACGAAAAATCCCGGCCCAGGTCATCGCCGTACTGCCTGCACAGGTTGGATATGGAATCCTTGATATTGGGGATGGACTTGCAGCTTGAGGCCATATAGGATATGAGGCATTCCCAGGGTTCCTGTCTAACCAGCCGCAGCCCCCTGAAACGATGTATCAGGTCGTCCATTACCGGGTCGGTGTTTATCCGGCTGTATATTCCTGCCATGTCGTCATCCAGCCTGAAATACCGTATGATGCTGTCCCTGTCCAGGCCGGTGTCAACCACCAGGTCACACCCATCCTGCCTTGCCCGCACAATATGGCCCCGGACCACGCCGGTCCACCATTCACCGCTGCGCTGCCACCTGAATACCTGTCCGCAGTCCAGTGTGCTGTCAAGGTCGAAGTCTTTGGTCGGGATACGCATGATTGGGGGAATTGTTCCATTACAGGATAATCATTTTCTCAATATCGGTGCCCGGAATAATACAGTCAGTGTGGTTATAATAATTCCCAATTTTATCCATGTGTCATCGGTTAAGAGCAATATTGTAATGGAACACGGATTGCACGGATGACACGGATGCGCACGGATAAAAAACAAATCCGTGAAAATCCATCAAATCCGTGTCATCCGTGTTCGATTTAAATTAAATTTGAGAATCGTATGAAATTATTAGTCTTTTGGAAAATAATATATGCCGAGTATATCAAACTCCTTAACCGATGACCAATGCAATTTTATCAGGTTTGTCTGTCACTTAAACCAAATTTTACATATTATCAGGTCTAAGTTAGTAACAGATGGAATTCAATACCATCCTGTTCATTAAAAAGAAGTTCCAGGAACATTACAGGAAAGAGCCGCCTGAGCCGCCGCCATGTCTTGAGAAACGGGAATGGGGATTTTTAATGTTTGACCCGGATTTAGGTATGCGGCGGCATAAAGCATTTATAAGCGTTGGTGAGATGCAGGAATATATCCAGGCCATGGCCCCGGCCCATGTGTACCATTCTACGGCCTATTACCAGCATCCTGGTGCCCCTACGATGAAGGAAAAGAACTGGGAGGGCGCAGACCTCATCTTCGATCTTGACGGCGACCACTTACCCGAGCCTGCTATTTCATATAAAGGAATGCTGGAGAATGTGAAATATGAGACAGAGAAACTCGTTGATTTCCTAACCGATGATTTCGGGTTTAAAGAAGATGAACTTCATATTGCTTTCTCGGGAGGCAGGGGATACCACATCCATATACGGAATTCAAAAGTATTGAAACTTGAAAGTGCCCAACGGCGAGAAATTGTTGATTATTTAAGTGGTACAGGTTTGGATTTAAAATATTTTATGAAAGTGGAAAGAATATCTGGTTTCCAGAAAGGAAAGATGAAAGATGATAAAATCAATATGGTTTCTCAACTTGGATGGGGTAAAAAAATATCTAAATATTTTAAGCAATATTTGGAGGATTTATCTGAACTAGAAGATGATGAAATTATTGAAGAACTAAAGAAAAACGGAATGAGGATGAAGAAGCAACGCGAAAATATTATTAAAGTAATAAATGATGCAAATACTATCAATAAAATTGGTGAAGGGTACATAGATATTGCTAGGTATTCTAAAACATTTTTTGACGTAATTATTCAAAAGGCAATAAATGAAAATAGGATATTTTCAATAGTTGGTGCACAAACTGACGAACCGGTCACAGCCGACATAAAGCGCCTGATAAGGGCGGCATCGTCCTTACATGGAAAATCGGGCATGAAGGTGGTTACACTTACGGTGGATGAGCTGCACCGGTTCGAACCCCTGGTGGATGCTGTGGTGTTTGGGGATAATGAGATAAAGATAAATGTCACCAAGCCCACTACAGTTGAGATGATGGATGAGCGATTCGAAGTGGAGGAAGGGGCTAATGTACTGCCCGAATATGCGGCAATCTACCTGATGTGTAAGGGTGCTGCCGAATATATGGGGGGAATGAGATGAAATTCGAAGACCTTGTCCGTGTCCTTGAGGAAGAGAAAAAACCCACCATGTCAAGGATAGCTCCTGGTTTCTACTCAGCAGTACAGGAATATATCAAAGAACTGGAAGAAGCCGACCAAAAAATATCCAGGAGACATTCCGAGGAAAGTATCATGATCCAGTATGAACTGAAGAATGCCCTGTCCACGGTTGATAAGATATTCAACAGGCGTACACGCAAGATCATTATAATGGCTTCTAGCAAGGCTTTTTCAAAAAACCCTACTAAAATCGCTCATGATATTGAGAATAT
>JAUVLO010000009.1 GCA_030600695.1 Methanosarcinales archaeon
CTACACCGGGCTTGACCAGCATGCAGCAGCTACATTTGATTCGATACTGAACGAACTTGATGTATCAGACAAGACCCAGGTCATGGTATCCCACGATATCGAGCGGGGGCTGGCACTTGCCGATAAGGTTGTTATCCTGCACGGCGGGAAGATCGTGTACGAGGCCACAGGGGATAAGATGGAAGGCGTGGAGCAGTTCCGCCATACCTATGAACATTATGTAAAGGTGGTGTGACAATTGAAGGATTTCCTTTACCTGGCCTGGAAGGACCTGTTAATTGAGTTCCGGACCAAGCAAATGCTGAGCAGCATGGTCATATTCTCACTGCTTGTAATTGCCATATTCTACTATTCTTTCAGCAATATCCTGTTCAATATCGAAGTAGAAGATTTAGCGCCCGGTATCCTGTGGATAGCTTTTACCTTTGCTGGAATGCTGGGTCTGTCCCGTTCATTTTCCAGCGAAATGGAGGAGGGATGCCTTGACGGACTTAAATTATGTCCGGTGGACCCTTCTACTATTTACCTGGGTAAGGTCGTGTCCAATCTGGTCATAATGTTCATGATCGAAGCTATTATTGTACCCCTGTTCATTGTCCTGTTCAATTTTAGTGATGTAAAGGGGCTGGCTGGTCTTATTGTCATAATCCTGCTGGGTACGATCGGGTTTATTCTGGTAGGAACACTGTTCTCGGCCCTGACAGTCAATATGAGGACAAGAGAGATGCTGCTGCCAGTGATTCTGTTCCCTGTAATATTATCCCTGATCATCTTTGCTGTAGTGGCGACCCAGAAGGTGCTGTCAACCGGCGACCTGTTTTCTGCGATCAACGAGATCAGGCTGTTGATTGTTTACGACCTGGTATTTTTTATTGCAGCGCAGCTTGTGTTCGAATATGTAATTGAGGATTAACAGGCTATGACCTGGCAGGTGTGGAACCAGGGACTGCCATGAAATAAGTTGGTAAATTTAACAGACGATTTGTGTAGATATACAGCACATATGCCAATATGAATTATAGTTTGCTGCATAACAATGGCACAGTCTCATAATCCAGTTATGTAGCGTAGATGTTTGTATCCTGTTAATTCTGTAAATCATGTCTGGAATTCAAACAGCGATTGATACTTGGAGTCTAATGATATCAAAATGCGAAATATTGATCCGGATTGATCTAACGTTTTTGGAACTAAGTGTATAAGCGTTTACGAGAAACTCTCTGAGATGAAATATGCGGAAGATGGAGATATGCTCATGAAGGTCTTGCTGATGAGACATCAGATGGGAGGAGATAAATCTACACTTCTTCGATAAATGTATTTTCAAGGTCTTTCAGGTCGAAGAGCAGCACATCATCTCTTGCAGCAAGTTTTTTCATGCTTTGCGTGAATCCTGATTTTGATATCAGGCAATAAATCTCCTTACGCTCTGAACCTCCCCATTTTACATATCTAATTTTATCTCTGAGGTTCAGATAAATACCAGTATTAACTTTTTTGTTTGTGTATTTACATTCACAAAATAATATTTCTTTTGTGATGTCATTTATAGCAACTATATCGATTTCATTACCCTTATGCCACCATGAGCCAATCCCGGTGAAATTGAATGGTTTTTTCATTAGCAGAAATTCAATGCATATCTTCTCGAATGCACGTGAGCACATTTTGTTATTATGTTCCATAATGGATTTTACAAGTTCGGAAGATAGATTCTTTTCTATCATTTCCATATTATTAAATACATATTTAAACCAGAACACAAAAAAATTATCTTCTATTACATAGATGCCCTTTCTCGATTTTGCGCTTTCAGTAACCGGTATCTGCCTCTTGACGAGTTTCAGATCAGACAGTACTGATAAATATTTGGTTATTATACCCTTTTCATAACCGGTATGGTTTATGATCTCAGATAGTATTGTTTTACCGATAGAGATTGCATTCAGTATGCTGAAATAGATTCGGGGCTCTTTCAACTCCTCACGCAGAAGAAACGGTACTTCGTTATACATAAAAGCATCTTTTCTGAATATCCTGTCTTCAATGCATTTGCGGATGGGAGCATCACCGAACTCAATAAGGTATGCAGGTGTTCCTCCACAGATTGAATATGTGGTTATTTTGTCTTCAAATGAGTACATCTCCATGAATTTGCATGAATTTCTAAAATCCATCTGAACAATGTTTATCTGTGCGGTTCTTCTCCCGTATAACGGGGATTTATATCCAAGAAGTGATTCCATCATGCTGATCGAGGAGCCACAGATTATGATTTTCAGGTTTGTTTTTTTGAGTTTTTTATCCCAAAAATCCTGAACTATTGAAGGCAGTGATGGATTTGCACTGACCGCATAGGGAAATTCATCAATGACAATCGCGAAATTTTCGGTTCTGTTCCTTATAAAAAAATCCAAAAGCGAGTCCCATGTTGTAAAAGGTGCTCCTTTTATGTATTCCATATCCATCTGTTCTGCAATCTGTAAAGAGAATCGTTCGAGCATCTCTTTCTGGGATTCAATTCTGCAAAATAAGTAAATTCCATTAGCATCTTCCATGAACTTCTGTAAAAGCGTGCTTTTTCCAATCCGTCTTCTCCCGTATACAACTATAAATTCCGCACCTTTTGTGTTGAACCGCTCTTTCAGTGCTGTCAGTTCCTGTTCCCGGTTTATAAACTTTGGATACTCCACAGTAGACTACTTTGAAGTATCTTATATTTAAATGTTGGCACAAACTTCGTGAATCTAAGGAATGATATGTCTATTTCAAAAAGTATGGTAAAATGCGCTATGTGGATAAAGAAAAAATATTAAGATAAACAAACACCTATGATCGAATACCAATGCATAAAGCATGAAATAATACAAGATTATGTCTTAAAATTTCGAGAACTATAATCAATTTGTATCCATTTCAAAAAGCATGGCATTTCGACAGGATTTACAGGATATTGATGTTGCGGCGTATCCTGTCGATCCTGTAAATCTGGTATAATAATTTTTAAATTACCCTTAGATTTGAAGTGGATACATCAATTTCCATTTAATTTGAAGGGTATACCAGATAACGACAATTATGGATTTTAATTTTGATTGTATGGTGGAAATTCAAGTATAATCAAATTTTGGCTGCAATATCTGCGTTCATCCACGTTTATCTGCGGTTCGAAACTCACACGAATCCAAAAGGCTGGCTGCCACACTGCTGCCCTGATGGGCTGCGGTGGCAGGGTGATTGAAGGAACCAATAGGGACTGGAACCAATTCGATATTAACCCAGAGTACGCGGAGGTACGCAGAGAAAAACAAAAATGCTCTGCGAACCTCTGCGGTTTAACCATCACACGGATTATATATTTCAACAGCCATCCCCGCCCCCGGCAGCAATCACAAACACCCGAGGCCACCGCCCACACACACCACTTCCCGATCCACACTCTGCGCATGAGAACCCACACCCGGTTCGCAGCGCCAGGGATGGGCGGGCGGACGAGTGTAGGAATGGCAGCGCAGGTGAGTGGAGAACGGCGGGCGGCGGAAAAGTGATGGGAAGAATGGGGGACGGGACTACAAAAAGCTTTTATCTACTTGGTTCCAAGAGTATATCATGAGTTCAGAAATTGAAAATGAAAATGAATTTCTCGCTGAATTAAACCATGCTGCTGGGCCACTATTGAAGCTTGGTTTATATAATTCTCCCGGCGAATTCATAAAAGATGTGACATCAGATCTCATAAAGCATAAGATACAATTTTATAAAAAACAGCTTAAGACATTTGAGATAAAATATAGCATGCCATTTGATGCGCTTTCAAGGAAATTAGAAACAGGAGCCTCCATTCCGGAAGAAGATGACTGGATGGAATGGGAAGCTGCTGAGAACATGCTGAAAGTCTGGAAAAAGGCTGCCATAGAGACTGGTATAAGTGCATAGGACAATTAAAATCCTGAAGGAATCCAGTATTATCGACTCCATTATTTTGTTGGATTCCGATGCTTTAGGGGATTTTTATAGATTGAAGATACAGGCACGCCTTATAAATGGCTGGAAACTCCATATCTGGGAGCATGCCACACCTAAATTCCAGAGATATGCTTATCATGTATCTAAGGGGCCTCAACTTATTATCAGGTGGGATAATGCGCCGCACCACCGACAGGTAAATACTTTTCCTCACCATAAACATGTAAAGGAAGACATTCTTGCCTATACCCCATCCTCCTCTTCCCGACATAATTCCTGAGCATTCCCTGCATAATCCGGCCTTTTGAAAAAATCACCCTGGGGTCCCAGGAACAATGGGCGCAGATATACGCAGATTGACGGCGGCTGTTAAGCGTTTCACCGCAAAGGGCGCAAAGGGCGCAAAGATCGCAAAGACAATGTAACCTTAACTTTGCGTTCTTTGCGTTCTTTGCGGTGCAGTATTTCATTATTTATATATTTCAACAGCCATGCCCGCCACCGGCAGCAACCAACAACACCCGAGGCCACCGCCTGCACCCCTGCCGCCCTACCTATATAGTAGGCTGCAAGATACTTTTTGTTGTTGTTCTTGCAATAAGGTGCATATACGAACGCAGATACAATGCCGCAAATCTGCGTTCATTTGCGTTTATCTGCGGTTTCAAAATCATATGATGTACTGACCAGGATATGCGATTTCACAGTACGGAAAATGGAAAGATAGTATTTGTATGGTTTTGTACAGACCATACAAACTATACATATGATAAAACATTTAATATACATTGTGATAAAATGAGCGTAATACTTGACAAAAATGCTTGTGATAAAAGTCCGAACTGTAAGATGGTCTCGCTGTGTCCGACTGGAGCAATCTCAGTAATGGAAGGTGAGTATCCCGTGTTCAATGCAGAAACATGTGAGGATTGTGGGCAGTGCGTCAGTGCATGCCCTCATCAGGCATAATCCCTGGCTTAGTTTAGGAGCAGTCTTGAATCAGTCTAGAATCAATCCAGGAGCACTTTGAAATGGACGATGAACTCGAAGAAATAAGGAATAAAAAACTACAGGAGTTGCAAGATAGAATGAACAAACCACCTTTACCCGATGTACCCATAGTACTTACCGATGCTGATATAGAACAGGCTTTGATCGACTATCCAAAATTGGTTGTTGATTGCTGGGCAGTATGGTGCGGCCCTTGCAAGATGGTTGCGCCGACAATTGAAGCACTGGCCAAGGAAAAATCTGGCGAGATAGTCTTTGGAAAACTGGACATTGATAGTAACATGCAGACTGGAATGAAATATAAGATCAGTGCAGTACCTACAATGCTCGTATTCAAGAATGGCGAACACGTCGGTAGTGTACTGGGAGCTCTCCCAAAGCAGCAACTAGAAGTAAAAATAGCTGAAATGCTTAAGTAATTGGATTTACAGGATATACAGGATTGGATCGTATCCTGTCAATCCTGTTTATCCTGTCTGATATTTCCATTTTCTTAAGTATTCTACAACTAATTATTTTTCGAATTTAATCTCATTATTTTCCATCAGCAGTCTCAGGTCTTCCAGGCTTAACCTGCCTGATTTGTTGAATTTTTCTTTGGCTGCCACATGTTTTTCTTCCTGCTTTCTCTCATCCCTTGAAAGCTGGATATCTTTCATCCTATCCAGGTATACATCCAGTTCGGTCCTGGCTTCAGATACTGATTTCTTTGCAGCATCGATCTTTTCTTTCATCGGCTTGGTAACTTCATATATCTCGACAAGGTGTTTATGATATTCATCTGCCCTGCCCCTGATCTCATCGACCTCGTCATAGATATTACGCATTGCCACATGGTTTTCCTGTGATTCGGCAGCCATGTCATGGATAAGTGCATTAACAGCATCAAGCTCCTGGTGGAACTCGCCTACCTTGCCAAATATCTCACCGATCTCACCATGTACCTCATTTGCTTTACGTATGGCCACCAGCCGTTCACCCAGTTCGTGAAGCCTCTTGAACAGTGACTGTTCATATTCCAATGATATATCAGCAGATGAAAACTTTTCAAGTTCAGACCGGTAGGCATTAGTAAGAGATTCAAGCCGCCCCCTGGCAATATTGTTCAGGTTGTCCCTTACAGCCTTCAATTCCCCTATCTTATTGGTATAACCGCTCCTGCGGTCCCTGACCTCATCCCTTTGTTGTTTAAGTTCTGCTATCTTCTTATTGACCTCATCACGCCGCTGCTTGTACCCATTCGCAGGATCCCTGAGCGCTTTTGCCTGCTCATGAAGTTCGTCCCGTTTCTTCCTCAGGTCATTCGCACCCTTATTATGAAGATTCATCTCATAGTAATAGTTCTTGATCTCCCGTTCCTTATGGTCAATATGCTGCCTGAGCACATTTACCTTGTTTTTGATATCTCCCTCAGAAAGGCCGGATACATCAGTCATTGTTGATCCCTCCCACAGAAAGGCCAGATATATCAATCATTGTTGATCCCTCCCACGGAAAGGCCAGATACATCAGTCATTGTTGATCCCTCTGCCCCCACATTCTCCCAGTATCCCAGGGCTTCCTTGTGAAGGGCGGTCCTGCGCTTGAGCCAGGCCAACCTGGCCTCCCGGTCTTCAACTTCCTGTTTCAGTACAATTGATTCCTTTCTGTGCTCATCAGGAGCATTCAGCATTTCATCAAGTTCACTCCGGGCCGCTTTTGCTGTTTCCAGTATATCAAGGATGGAGGATACAGTAGCCTGCTGTGCCATATTACTATCAGGAACGGTATCGATGATTTCTTTAAGGAATGAACTTATACTGTCGATATAACCGTATTCCTCACTTGAAGAAAGATTTGCATTTTGAAGCTTGTTCTCAATATTCCCTACCTCACTTTCCAGGTGCTGTATCTTCTCCCTGTCACTGATTGTCCCAAGAAGTCTCAATCGTAATTTGCCTGCCTGATAGTATAATTGGTGGCGTTTTTCCTGTAATACAACAAGGCGTGTTTCAAGGGCTTCAAGTTCCTTATTTATTCGATTATATTCAGAACGACCAGATTCCAACTTTTCTTCGATATCTTTCAATTCACTGCTGTATTCACCCATGAACCGGTTATGTTTTTCAATTACAATGGATAACAATTCATTACCATCCAGTAATGTCACAGGCGTATTGGTTACTTCGGTTTCTGTATCTGGCAAAGTGGATTCTCCTTATAGTTAAAGCCACTAATCGCAATACCTGAATATATCTTTTTCCAAAAAAAAAGGACAGATTAAATTCACACTCTGAACATCTGGGCATGGGGTACGCCGCCGATGACGATTACGCATTCCTGGCCTATGGCCCCGCAGGATATGGCAGCAGCAATACTCTGTTCTCCAACAATATTCGCGGTGGTGGCTTCTAAAAGAGCTGTCTGTACCAGGGCAGCATCAACCAATTCCCCTTTGTAGAACTCTTCAGTTACTTCAAGTTTCAGTCCGGAGTCCCTATAGGTATTTCCTATGAGATCACGATCACAAACTGCTACCAGCACCGATTCGTCAGTATCATATATTTTGATATACATGGTCACAGCTTGGATTACAAACTATTAAACCTTATGTTGATTTTAAGTAGCCGTTCCTTGGTTCAAAGATGGCCCCTTCCCTTTTAAGCCTCTTTATTATATCCTCTGCCTTATCCTCATCTATCCCGGCTTCTGAGGCATGCAGTAACACTTCATCCTTTGGTGCCTTACCTTCGTGTTCCTGCTGGAGCTCACGTATAATATCACGGATCAACTTGGCCCGGTCACGCTGGCTTTTAGCCATACCGGTACTGATCATATCGACATCCAGTTTCCCTGTCTCAGGGTCGGTCATAACCTGCCTCAGGCTTTCGTTCACTATCCTGATAATGCGGTTCACGTCAGTTGTGGTCACAACATTACTGAGGCGCATCCTTGCTGATGCCTCTGCCAGGCGGACCAGGGCCTCAAGCTGCCTGGCAGTAACAGGTACGGGAGAATTGGGATCGGATGACCCCTGGTTCCTGAGGTTGAGGTAAAAATCAATGATCATCTGTCTGGCATCGCCCTCCAGAACTGGGAAAATGTTGCGTTTGGAATAAGCGATATATTTCCTCATCAATTCCGGGTCAATGGATGGCTGGATCACCTCCATAGCTTCATCGATCTGGTCCTGGGTGACAGGTGATGATTGTACATTATGGAACTGGGCATTGATCTCTCCCGCATAGTGCCCTTTCATTATATGCTCGGCAATATCCGTATCCCTTTTCTTACCGGGCTCGTCAGTCAGTATGAAGATAAGGTCGAACCTTGAGATGAGGGCAGGAGGCATATTGATCTGCTGTGGAATGTTCTCATACTTGTCGAACCTGCCGAATTTGGGATTGGCCGCACCCAGCAGGGCACATCGGCTCTTAAGAGTAGCCAGTATACCAGCTTTTGCAATACTTATGGTCTGCTGTTCCATAGCCTCGTGCAGGGCACTCCTGTCTTCCTTTGCCATCTTGTCCATTTCATCCACTGCTGCCATGCCCTTATCTGCAAGTACCAGTGCGCCGGCTTCCAGCGTCCACCGCCCGTCACCGAAGTCATCCTTAACTGCCGCTGCAGTAAGACCGGCAGATGTAGTGCCCTTGCCGGATGTGTAGATGCCCCTGGGCGATAATTTAATTGCATAGCGTAAAAGCTGGGATTTAGCAATACCGGGATCTCCC
The DNA here is from genome assembly GCA_030600695.1 of Methanosarcinales archaeon. GTDB lineage: Archaea > Halobacteriota > Methanosarcinia > Methanosarcinales > Methanocomedenaceae > Methanocomedens_A. The sequence goes on from JAUVLO010000009.1 coordinate 8,691, forward strand.
ACCAGCAGCATATGGATATCACCCCTGATCCTTGACCCGTCAGGCAAATTTTTTGCCACTCCTGAGAACAACTGCAGCGCCATAGCTTCTTTTATCTCGCCATAGCCAAAGATGCTGGGAGCGATGGAGGATATCATCCTGTCATAAATATCAGGTGAACCGCCCAGTTCCCTGATCAACTCTTCATCTTCAGGTGTGATCTCGATCTCATCAAACTCATGGTCTTCCCGTTCGATCGACAGTCCGTCCAGCACCAGGTCAAAGTAAGTGCTTTTGATCTGGTTCTTTTCTCTCTGGTAACTCCTCAGTGTACCCACAATGGTCACACGGTCCCCGGGGGCCACCAGTCCTGACAGGTCATCCTCAATGTCAATATCCAGTGTCTGGGGCTGTTCACCGCCCCTCAGGTCTTCCGGGGACTCCTGCAGCCTGAGTTTCTGGGCATCCACGAAAGCAGATTCATTTACAAGCAATTTGAACGGCCCCTGCCTGCCGCATTGCTCATTCTCGCATTCCAGGGGTTGTACGAACTTATTGCCGCTCTGGAAAACATGTGTTATATGGCCGCACCTCTGGCATTCAAAAGCTGCCATGACCAGTTTGGGCCTGACCTCGGTAGCCTTCCTGATTATGCCATCAATAGCGATCAGTTTCGAAATATTTTCGCTCCTTAGAAGGCGTATATCTATCTTTGAAGAGAGCTTGACGATCCTTATGTAAGCATTTTCTAAGGTTACATCCATTGGCAGGTCTATCTTCCGAAGAGCATTATTGGCATCATCCAGCACTTTGGTAGGTGTTTCCAGCAGCTCTGTTGTAAGTTCCAGGTCATATTTTTCAATATCAGGAAATTCAATTACCAGACTCTTACTTTCCGGGTAAATGCCTGCAAGGGATAGCAGCTGCTCCCAGTAATAACGCTTATAGAATTCTTCCCAGACAGGCTCAGATGAATGTTCGGTCATTTTAATTAATCTGGTTTATGACGGGTAATCAGATATGAATGTTTCTAAAGAGAGCGGGGTGAAAGTATTCTCGTGATGTTGTTTTTGGTGCAGTGGAAATAAGGGGGTCTTATATTTCACGTTTTTTGTTCGTATTTATACGAAATACTTATATACAATAAATATACAATAGTTAAGTGTACAAACGGGGTTTAGCACGATTTTATTTTCTCCCACCCCCTTCCCTCGTTTGTACCCTCCACTACTATTCATGGAACATTATTCATTACCTCATAGAATAGAACATTGTTCATTACCTCATGGAAAAGTTGATAAAGCATAAATAATGATAACTTTCTATATAGTAATGCTAAAAAAGATTTTCAATGATTCTACTTATTGTCATTTATGAGGGATAAATTATGAACGAAAAGGATAATGAGACTTCACAGGCTTCAGGGGAGGAACCTGAAAACCTTAGGTCCGGACCAATTCCTGAAAAGGAAGAGGGTTTCCCTGAAGAAGAAACGGTAGCAGCTTCTGATGAGGAATCAGGGGCAGCTTCTGATAAAGAGCCAGAGGAAGACGTGGAAGTGGAACCGGAAACTCCCAGAGAAGAAGAAACGGTAGTAACTCCTGATGAAGAATCGGCGGCAGTTTCTGATGAAGAGCCAGAGGAAGAAGTGGAACCGGAAACTCCCAGGGAAGAAGAACCGGTAGTAACTCCTGATGAGGAATCGACGGCAGTTTCTGATGAAGAGCCAGAGGAAGAAGTGGAACCGGAACCGGAAACTCCCAGGGAAGAAGAACCGGTAGTAACTTCTGATGAGGAATCGGCGGCAGTTTCTGATGAAGAGCCGGAGGAAGAAGTTGAAATGGTACCGGAAACACCTGTGAAAGAAGAAATACCAGTCAAAGAAGAGATTCCTGTTGAAAAAGAACCTGAAACACCACCCGAACCGGCCCCTGTAATTAAAGAAGAGCCAAAAGCGGCACCACCCAAAGAAGTGGTGATCATAAAGGAAGTGGAGAAAAAACCCAACAAGTTCGTTAAGACGATTAAGCGAACAGTACTTGTAATAGTCCTGGTAATCGCACTGGCCCTTGCAGGCACCATGTATGCCTGGACCTCTGGCATGGATGACCTGAGAGATGATAACACATACCTGATAGTGGTGGTCTATAAGGATGTACCCCATGCTGCCAGTATCTATCACACAGATACAAAACAATCAGATGTTATCGAAGTAACCGAACTTGGAGCATTATCAAATAATAAGCAGTTTTATGAGAACGCCCAGAAACAACACGGAGCAATGGACAGGCTGATCATAATTGACATGGATACATTCAAAAAACTATCGACTGAAGAATACATCATTTATGATGATACTGATGAAAAGATATATGTTGATGAGATGTGCAGCTGGATCATTGGTAGTGACTATCCCAGATCTGAAATAAAAATGGATGATACACCTTCAAAAGTCAAGGCAAAGATCCTCAAGTCATGGATAGATCATTACAGCGATAAATTGATCAGCGGTTACGGCGGATATTCAGCCAGGGTCATATTAAATGCATATCGTTCAGATCAAATCGTAATCTACCCAGGGAATTCTGCACTGACGATCATGAAATATGTTGCTGTGGAAAGGATATTATTCCCACTGGATTAAGCAGATGGACCCTACCATCTGCTCTCTTTTAATTCCCTTCGTTTCTTTTCAAGGAAAGAGTATACCGGACCGTGCGGCGAACCCTTGAGCAGCATCTCGATACCGGTACGTACAACCAGTACCTGGTCAGGGTACCCCATCAAGCTCACTGTTTTCCCCATGACCGATATCTTACTGCCTGTCAGGTTCTCGAATATCTCCCTTGACCTGCCGTTCTTACCTATTATCCGCCCCTTAAGCCGTTTCATTTCCTTGGGCGTATTAGCTATGTGGCCCAGGTCAATAATTTCCAGGATCAGCATATCATCATCAAACAGGCGCAGGGCTTTCTCAGGACTAAAACCCCTCCCTATAGCCTTTATTACCTCTGCAGCCCTCATTGCCATCAAGGGGTCTTCGGGGTCAATGATCTCAACACTCCCTGTCTGGCTGTCAATATCAAGTTTTGAAGTGGACTTTTTCTCAATAATATTTTTAATGCTCCCTTCAGGTCCGATTATTGCGCCGACCCTGTCCATGGGAACTTTAATGTAATTCGATGTTTTGCTCTCTATCATACCAGCCCCCATAATATACTTAATAGCACATATTACTGATGGTCGAGCCCGGACCGAATCACCTTTTCATAAAGCTCTTTGGTATCCACGTCCACTCCGGACCTGGAAAAGAACCTTGCTATATTGTCAATATCCCTATGCAGGAATTCGGCTGAATTCAGGTGGTCAAGGGTCACAGACTGACCCATATCAATAAATACCGGAGTCAGGGAATCAGGGTCTACCAGAATATTATATTCGCTCAGGTCGCCGTGTACCAGTTGTGCATCCCTGTACAACCGCACAAGAAAGTCCTCAACAGCCTCATATATAAATGATGCCTGTTCTGTATCCAGGTTAAGATCACGAAGTTGAGGGAATGGAATATTTTCCTCTCCGATAAACTCCATAACCAGTATGTTCCTGTTGGTTATAAGAGGCATGGGTACATTCAACCCCGCCTCCTTTGCCCTGCTTAAATTCCTGAATTCCTTACGGGTCCATGCCAGTACAATATCCTTTTTGGTGTGTCTAACGTTCCTGAACCTCACATCACCGATCAGGTACTCCTGCATGGCCCTGAAATTACTATTACTTATGCGATAGATTTTGATAGCCAACTCCTGCAGTTCATCATCCTGTGTTCTTACTGCATGGAAGATGTTGGCCTCCTTCCCTGTACTTACTGTACCCCCGAGCGCGTCCAGGTATCCCTTTGATGAAAGTTTATACAGGGCCATCAGCGTAGCTGTATCAAAAACCTCATCCTTTACCTTAAAATCTTCAGAATCCTTGATCCTCTTCCTGAACTCATCGATCTTATCGTCAAACTTTTTCAGTTTTTTTGAAGACGTAGTGTCCAGGTCGACCATCATGGATTATCCTTTCAGGTATCCTCTTCTTTCCAGCCAGTCCACTTGTGGCCTGGTATATCGCCATACAACATCTGACTTCGCATCCTGGAAATCCCATGGTACCACAATAACGATATCACCTGCTCTAATCCAGGTACGTTTTTTCATCTTTCCCGGAATCCTTCCGAGTCTTACCACTCCATCCATGCACCGTACTCTTATCTTATTAGCACCAAGCATACTTTCAACTGTACCCAGAATTTCCCTATCATGCTTACGGGGAACCCTTACTCTTATTACTTCGTTCTGTTCTGGTTGTTTTTTCCTATGAATACTCAGATTAACACCTCTATATAAAAAGAGAAAAACAGGTGTTCACATGATTTCCTCTAACAATGAACCGTTGCATTGTTTTTATATAAATTGTCACCTATATATATAAAACTAAGCTATTACTGTCGCTATGACAGCATATTGCAATCGACAGGGTTACAAATTATGTAGTGATCCGAAGATTTAGCAACCGATCCTAAATGCTGGACGTGTAGGGTGATTGGTCCAGTATATTGATACCATTATCAGATATGTTCAGTACACGTATCTCGTTCAATGTACCCGAACCCCTTAGTTTTGCTATATAGATGGAACGCTGTAAGTTGTTACCTGAAACTACCCGACCAAGGCGTGTCACCGAGTCTGCGCCGTATTCTACAATAGACTCAACATTGAAAGTCGTTCCTACAGTGACGACAGAAGTAATATCATATCTTCTTAGCACACCGAACAGGTCATCTACAAGTGTCTTTAATTTGTAAGGAGAATCAATTGCAAGTAACATGGCTTCAATAGCATCAATAAATACCCTGTCAGGTTTGACCTCTTCAATCTTACGGATGAGGAGCTTCTTAAAGCTCAGGATAAGTTCCATAGGTGCCATATCAATAGTCTTCTGTAACCTGAGTTCAGGGTCGGCTATATCAACAAATGTTATCTTACCTGCTTCTTCCATATCCCAGAAATCCCATTTGAATGAAGAATACATCTCCTTTTTCAGGGATTCTGCTGATTCGGAAGTCATAATACAAAGGGTTTTTTCATTGTTCTGGGCGCCATGATATAGAAATTGGGAGCCAAATACAGTTTTACCGGTTCCTGATTCCCCGGAAACCACATTTACTGTCTTTTTGAAATAGCCACCTTTTAATAAATCATTGTAACCAGTGATTCCTGAATCCACCCTATCCAAATTTTCATTCTTGATTGTCATTTGAACCAACTAAGTATTAAACATACTTCATTATGAAATTTTCCATTCGGAAACACAAAATAGACTCTATATTTTCAGCTGTCCCATTCGTTCAACAGCCTCATTTATCCGCTCCACTGGCCGGGTCAGGGAAAAACGCACATAGCCTTCACCATACTCACCGAAACCTACGCCAGGTGTGGCCACGATACCTGCTTCTTCCAGCAGTATCTTTGAAAAGCCCATTGAATCATGACCCTCGGGTACCGGGGCCCAGATATAAAATGTAGCTTTAGGCGGCCGGACATCAATACCCAGTTCCTTTAATCCCACCATCAGGGCATCCCGCCTCTGTGTGTATATCGTGTTCATGTCACTGATGCACTGCTGGGGGCCCTGCATTGCCTCGATCCCTGCCTCCTGTACCGCCTCAAAGGCCCCGGAATCCACATTGGTCTTGACCTTGCCCAGGCCGTCCAGAATATCTGCATTGCCCACGGCGAACCCTATCCTCCATCCGGTCATATTGTAAGTCTTTGACAGGGAATGCAGCTCAATGCCCACATCCATGGCGCCGTCAAATTCCAGGAAACTGGGTGCCTTATAACCGTCGAATGTCATCTCACTGTAAGCATTGTCATGGACGATGATGACCTCATTCTCTTTTGCGAACTCAATGACCTCTTCAAAGAACTTTCCAGGCGCTATGGCTGATGTGGGGTTATTCGGGTAGTTCAGGAACATCAGTTTTGCCAGTTTTGCTACATCCTCCGGGATTGCATCAAGGTCGGGCAGAAAGCCATTTTCTTCAAGCAGAGGCATAATAAAGGGCTTTCCATCAGCAAACAATGTGCCTATTTTATACACAGGATATGCAGGATCCGGGATCAGGGCAATTTCTCCAGGGTTTATGAATGCCAGTGATATATGAGCGATACCCTCCTTTGAGCCTATCAGGGTCAGCACCTGGGATACAGGGTCCAGTTCAATACCCAGGTGTTCCTTGTACCACTTTGCTGCGGCTTCCCTGAAGGACAGCATGCCGGTATATGACGGATATTTATGCCGGTCCGGGTTTTGTGCAGATCTATACAGGGCCTGGATGACATTATCAGGTGTGGGCATGTCCGGGTCACCAACACCCAGGTCTATCACATCCACGCCTTTTTCAATTGCCCTGGCCTTTGCCTCATCTATGGCTGCAAAAAGATAAGGGGGGAGATTGTTGATCCTTTCTGAGTACATTGGTTCCACCTTTGTTAAATGATAATATGAAGTGTTTAAACTGAATTGCAAAATGTCTTTATATCTACTTAAACCTTTAAGTTACACAATTTATGCAAATCTCTGAGATCGACATTCCCGATGCTGTAAAAGGATTCTACATAGAGTCAGGCATCTCTGAACTTTACCCGCCCCAGGAAAAGGCTGTTGAAGCCGGACTGCTTGAAGGGCGAAATATCCTGGCAGCCGTGCCCACGGCATCGGGCAAGACCATGATCGCTGAGATGGCAATGCTAAAGTCCATCATCAATGGCGGGAAGTGCCTGTATATCGTGCCCCTCAGGGCACTGGCATCAGAGAAATATGCACGGTTCAGGGAATTCGAGGAACTGGACGTGCAGGCAGGGGTTTCCACGGGCGACCTGGATTCCAGGGACGAATGGCTGGGCAGGAGGGATATTATTGTTGCAACATCAGAGAAGACCGATTCACTGATACGCAACGGTGCACCCTGGATTAAGGATATTACGGTAATTGTGGCAGATGAGGTGCACCTGCTGGATTCACCTGACAGAGGCCCGACCCTGGAGGTCACCCTTGCACGGCTCATGCAAATTAACCCGGATGTCCAGATAATCGCACTCTCTGCCACAGTGGGAAACGCACAGGAAATGGCGCAGTGGCTTGATGCTGCACTGGTTGAAAGTGAATGGCGACCGATCGACCTGCAGGAGGGAGTATTTTTTAGTGGTTCAATAAAATTCCAGAATTCCCTGCGTGTTGTGGAGCATAAGTACAAAGATGAACTGACCGACCTGGTCTATGATACCCTTAATGAAGGCGGGCAGTGTCTTGTATTCGAAAGCAGCCGGCGGAATGCTGAGGCCAGTGCCAGGCGGCTTGGCCAGGTCCTTGGTAAAAGCCCAGGAATCCAAAAAAGCCATGGAAGCTCAAAAAGCTCAGGAAGCCCGGGACATGAATACAGCGTAAAACTGGATAGTCTGGCCAACCAGGTCCTGGACACTGGTGAGACTGAGCTCACAAGTCGGCTGGCACAATGCGTCAGGGGTGGGGCGGCATTCCACCATGCCGGACTGCTGTCAGAGCAGAGAAAACTAATAGAGGACGGGTTCAGGAACAACCTTATCAAGGTACTTTCATCCACGCCCACACTTGCTGCCGGATTGAACATGCCTGCCAGGCGCGTTATTATCAAGAGTTACAGGCGGTATGACCCCAACTACGGGATGGTGCCCATACCTGTACTGGAATATAAACAGATGGCAGGACGGGCAGGCCGTCCAGGACTTGACCCGTACGGTGAGTCGGTACTGATATCAAAATCTGATGAGGAAATGGAGGGCCTTATTGAACAGTATGTGAACAACAGTGCCGAGGATATCTATTCCAAACTCGGTACCGAAGGTGCCCTGCGCACCCACATCCTTTCAACAGTATCCACCAGGCTTGTAAAAAGCAGGGAAGAACTGATGGATTTTTTAGGCCGTACTTTTTTCGGGCATCAGCAGGATACCTGGAAGCTGGCGGCTGTAGTCGATGAGGTGATAGAGTTCCTTGTGACGAACAACTTAATAATAGACAGCGACGGGCTGCATCCGACCGAACTGGGTGAACTGGTGACCAGGTTATATATTGACCCCATGTCCGCCAGTACCATTATGGATGGTAAGGGGCACCTGGGCAAGGTGAATGTAACCGAACTGACACTGCTCCAGCTTATCTGCAATACCCCGGATATGCGGCCCCTGTACCTGAGAAATAACGATTATAGCTGGCTGGATGACTTTATACAGCAGCACAATGATGAATTTGTAGCTCCTCCTCCCCCGCACAGCAGCGAGTATGAGTGGTTCATGTCTGAAGTAAAGACAGCCGTGTTACTGCAGGAATGGATATCTGAAAGCAAGGAAGATGATATTACAAACAGGTTCAAAGTAGGTCCGGGTGACATAAGAGCACAGGCAGATACTGCCCAGTGGCTTATGCATTCCACTGCCCGCATTTTTTCCTATCTCGGCAGCGAACATGCAGGTTTTGCACAGGAACTGGTTGAGCGCATATCCTATGGTGCAGCTAAGGAACTGCTGCCCATTATCAAGATAAAGGGTATCGGGCGTGTGCGGGCAAGGAAGCTCTATAATGCAGGATATAAGGATATCGAAGCTATCAGGAAGGCTGGATTTAAAGCACTGGCTGATATTATCGGTCCGAAGATAGCTGCTAATACCCTCAGGCAGCTCGGGATTGATGTGGAACCGGAGCTGAAAGGAGATCATGACCAGACAGGAAAGGGTACAGGACAGCAGAATATCATAGATTTTTAGTGATATTACCGGATTGTAATATTAGGATACTACGTGATATTACCGGATAGATAGGCTTTTAACATATTATGGTAATCTCATGTCCCTTATAAAACTGTTAATTGTTCTAATACATTTTTAGGTGACATGTTTGCATATAATTATCATCGGTGCCGGTGATGTTGGATATCATCTTGCCAAAGCGCTCTATCAAGACCACGAAGTGGTTATTATTGAAAAAAATGAAGATGCCTTGGAGCAGGTAATGGGTCTTGATGTACAGGTTATCCAGGGCAATGGTGCCAATGTTAAGGTCCTGAAACAAGCGGGAGTGGAAAATTCAGACCTGGTGGTGGCTGTAACCGACCATGATGAACTCAATATCGTGGCCAGTATGGCAGCCAAGCTGCTGACAACGAATGGAACCAAGACCATTGCAATGGTCAGCAATCCTGATTATATAGATGAACCTGTGACCATGCGTGAACAGGTGGGCATGAACATCATGATATGTCCCGAACTTTCCCTTGCCTATGAAATGTTCCAGATACTCTCAATACCTTCGGCTGTTGATGTCCAGGATTTTGTGGGAGGAATGGTCAAGATGATCGAGTTCAAGGTAAATGACGGAAATGTGCTGGTGAACAAGCCCCTTAAAAAGATACAATTTCCCCAGTGCAGTATGATCTCAGCCATATTCAGGGATGATGATATCATCATTCCGGGAGGCGACGATATCATCCGCTCAGGTGATAGGGTGGTAATGATAGGCAAGGAAGAAGCCATACAAGAGATAAGGAAATGGTTCGAGGTCAGCAACCAGAGCAAAAAAGTGCTGGTAGTGGGAGGCGGCACTGTTGGGTTCTACCTGATAGAGCTGCTTCGTAAAAAAGACTTCAGTATCACACTGGTTGAGAAGGACCTGAAACGGTGTGAAATGATCGCCGAGTCCCTGCCAAATATTATGGTCATAAACGGTGATGGCACTGATATGAAGATACTGGAAGAAGTAAATGTCCCTGGAATGGATGCAGTGGTTTCTGTTACCAATAGTGATGAAAAGAACCTGCTTTGCTCCCTGCTTGCCAGACAGCTGGGCGCAATTAAGGTCATGGCCCGTGTGGAAAGGACCGAATACACCCAGTTGTTCGAAATGGTGGGTGTGGATGTGGCCATGAGTTCCAGGGAAGCTACCATCAACGAAGTGCTCAAGACCACCATGCTCAAGACAGGCATTCAATCCATTGCTACACTGGAAGGTGAAAAAGCTGAAGTGCTTGAACTGACTGCCAGGTCAGGTTCCAGGATAGTAAAAAAGCCACTGAAAAGTGTCAAGTTCCCAAAAGATGCCATTGTCAGCACAATAGTACGCGAAAGTAACATAATTGTACCTGACGGTAATGTTCAGGTACAACCACGTGATAAGGTTATTGTCTTCACCAAATTGGAAATAGTTTCAAAGGTGGAGGAACTTTTCAAGTAGGGCGGATCGCCTTTGTCATGGAATGACCTGAAGATTATTTTAAGGGATGTAGGCAGCCTCTTACTGATAGTTAGCCTGCTTGCACTGGTATCTATTGCAGTACCCCTGGTATTCAGGGAATATGAAGCCGTTTATGCTATGCTGGTCACGTCGGTCCTGGCTGGCATTGCGGGACTGGGGCTAAGATTCATAGGCAAGACCAAAGGCGAGATACAGCTTACGCATGCCATGGCCATAGCATCCATTGCATGGCTGGTAATTCCCCTCTTCGGCAGCGTCCCGTATATCCTGATCGAAAGCATGTCCCCCTTAAATTCGGTATTTGAATCCACTTCGGGATGGACCGGCACAGGCCTCACTATGATAACGGCCCCATCACAACTTACCCATACCATCCAGTTCTGGAGGTCGCTTACCCAGTGGATAGGCGGAGTTGGAGTGATCGTGCTGATCATCAGCATCATAACCCGGCCCGGCACCAGTATGTACCACCTGTACCGTGCCGAAGGACGGGAAGAAAAGATATTCCCCCGCATTATGACCACTGTAAGAATGATATGGTGGATATATTTCCTGTTGACAGCCCTTTCCATCATTGTCCTGCTGCTGGCCGGAATGCCTCTGTGGGATTCCATAAACCACGGCATGACCGCCATATCCACAGGCGGCTTTTCAGTAAAGGACTCAAGTATCGCAGCTTATGACAATCCCTTGATAGAACTTGCCCTGATACCGATAATGATAATGGGTGCAATTCCATTCCTGGTACATTACAAGGTATTGAAAGGGAATGTGGGTGCCTTCTTTAAAGATGTGCAGTGCCGTGGCCTGTTAATCCTGCTCTTCCTGGTAGGGGGACTGCTTGTGGCCGAAAACTTCTTCAATTACGGCTTGTGGTCCGGGTCACTCAGGTATTCTATATTCCAGGCGGTGTCCGGCCTGACCTGTACAGGACTGCAGACCGCCACCATACACACCTGGGCGCCCGATGCCAAACTTATAATCATTCTATTGATGCTGATCGGAGGGGCTGCGGGTTCCACTGCCGGGGGTATCAAGATTGTGAGGGCTGCCGCCATGTTCACAGGGATAGGGTGGTGGTATAAGAAACTCTCGCTGCCCCATGAGGTAGTGGTTGTCCATAAGTTCGGGGATAAGGTACTGTCTGATAATGAAATGGGCGCACAGCTCAATGAGGCTGCGATCATCTCGTTCTTATGGGTGTTATTCCTGTTCATGGGTATTTTCGTGATGCTGCATATCGTACCACCACCGTACTATGTTGATGATGTCATATTTGAGGTGGTGTCGGCACAGAGTAATGTGGGATTGTCCACAGGTATAACGTCGCCTGATATGATGTGGGCCGGTAAACTGATGCTGATATTCAACATGTGGATAGGCAGGCTTGAGATCATACCCATTATTGTGACACTCAAATTACTGCTGCGGCGTTTTGGATAAAGAACTTATCATATAAATTACGTTAAGAGTGGGTTACACAATGAAATTCAATGTGGTCCTTAACACCCTGGGAATTATCCTGAAGTACCTGGGGGTTCTGATGCTTATCCCGGCGCTGGTGGGATTTTATTATTCCCTGCATGACCCGGCCCAGTTCCCATCTGTTATGGTCTTCATATATTCGTTCCTGGTCACAACCTCAGTGGGTCTCACGCTGGAATATACCAATCGCAGTAGCGGTGAGTTCAGGAACCGCGAGAGTTTTGCCATCGTGGCTTTTGCCTGGCTCCTGGCAGCAATATTTGGCGCTTTGCCCTTCCTGCTGAGCGGTATGCAGCCAGTCGATGCCCTGTTCGAGTCCATGTCAGGCTTTACCACCACCGGCGCCACCATTATGACAGATATCGAGTCCCATTCAAAGGCCTTGCTGTTCTGGCGCTGCTTCATGCAGTGGCTGGGCGGTATGGGTATTATTATGCTGTTCCTGGCCATTCTGCCTAAACTGGCAATAGCGGGCCGCCAGTTATTCAAGGCAGAAGCGCCCGGTCCCACTGAAGATAAACTTAAGCCCAGGCTTAAGGAGACAGCCAAGATACTGTGGATGGTGTATGTGGTCATATCAGCGGTTGAGTTCATTGCACTGCTGGCCGCCGGAATGGGGGTGTATGACAGCCTGACCCATACCTTCACTACCATGGCGTGCGGCGGTTTCTCACCCAGGGCCGATTCCATTGCAGCTTTCAACAGCCCCCTGATCGAGGGGATCATTGTATTTTTCATGTTCGTGGCAGGTGCCAATTTTGCACTGCATTACAGGCTGATATATGTGGACCATAGGAGCCTGCTAAAGGACGGTGAGTTCAAGTTCTACAGTTTTATTGTGGTCTCTTCCACTGCGGCACTGACCTGGACACTCTGGAGGACCGGGACGTTTGTGGAGATTGGCACATCTTTCAGGTATGCCATATTCCAGGTGTTGTCTATATTGACAACAACGGGCTATGCCACCCATGATTTTAACACATGGCCGGACTCGTCCCGCATGGTGCTGGTCATGCTCATGTTCATCGGAGGCTGTGCAGGCTCCACTGCAGGCGGGATCAAGGTGGCGCGGCTGCTGTTGATGTTGAAGTACGCGTACCGGGAACTGTTCAGGTCGCTCCAGCCAAAGATGGTGCGGCCCATCCGGCTGGGTGAGCGGGTGGTGCCTGAGGATGTGATGAACAGTATCTTTTCATTCATTATCCTGTATGTCCTGGTGTTCATGACCAGTACGTTCATATTGAGCGAGTTGGGTATTGGGGCGGTCAGCGCTGCTTCGGCGTCCATTGTGACGCTGGGTAATATCGGACCCGGGTTTGAACTTGTGGGGCCGTGGTCCAATTTCAGTACCATACCTGTTTTGGGGAAACTTGTGCTTATCGCCAATATGTGGATTGGCAGGCTTGAGATTTTCACGGTACTGGTCCTGCTGATCCCAGGGTTCTGGAAGGAGTGAGGGTTGAGAAAATATTAATAACCGTAATAAAATAAATAAAGAACTTATCAGATAAATTACGTAAAGAGTGGGTTATACAATGAGATTTAAAGTGGTCCTTAACACCCTGGGAATTATCCTGAAGTACCTGGGGGTTCTGATGCTTATCCCGGCACTGGTGGGATATTATTATTCCAGGCAGGACCCGGCCCAGTTCCCATCTGTTATGATCTTTATATATTCGTTCCTGATCACAACGTCGGTGGGGCTTGTGCTGCAATATACCAATCGCAGCAGCGGTGAGTTCAGGAACAGAGAGAGTTTTGGCATCGTGGCTTTTGCCTGGCTTCTGGCAGCAATGTTTGGCGCTTTGCCCTTCCTGATGAGTGGGGTGCATCCTGTAGATGCCCTGTTTGAGTCCATGTCAGGCATTACCGCCACCGGCGCTACCATTATGACAGATATTGAGTCCCATTCAAAGGCCTTGCTGTTCTGGCGCTGTTTCATACAGTGGCTGGGCGGCATGGGTATCATTATGCTGTTTTTGGCCATCCTGCCCAAACTGGGAGTAGCGGGCCGGCAGTTGTTCAGGGCAGAGGCGCCAGGGCCCACTGAAGATAAACTTAAGCCCAGGCTTAAGGAGACGGCCAAGATACTGTGGATGGTGTACGTGGTCCTTTCGGCGATACAGTTCATTGCACTGCTGGCCGCCGGAATGGGAGTGTACGACGGCCTGACCCATACCTTCACTACCATAGCGTGCGGCGGTTTCTCACCCCATGCCGATTCTATTGCAGCTTTCAACAGTCCCCTTATCGAGGGGATCATTGTATTTTTCATGTTCGTGGCAGGTGCCAATTTTGCACTGCATTACAGGCTGATATATGTGGACCATAGAAGCCTGCTAAAGGACAGCGAGTTCAAGTTCTACAGTTTCATTGTGGTCTCTGCTGCTGCGGTGCTGACCTTGACTCTCTGGATGACAGGGACGTTTGAGGAGATTGGCATATCCTTCAGGTATGCCATATTCCATGTATTGTCCATACTGACCGGAACGGGTTATTCCACATATGATTATAACACTTGGCCGGACTCGTCCCGCATGGTGCTGTTCATGCTCATGTTCATTGGAGGCAGTGCAGGTTCCGCGGCAGGCGGGATCAAGGTGGTGCGGCTGCTGTTGATGTTAAAGTACGGGTACCGGGAACTGTTCAGGTTGCTCCAGCCAAAGCTGGTGCGCCCCATCCGGCTGGGTAACCGGGTGGTGCATGAGGATGTGATGAACAGTATCTTCTCGTTCATTATCCTGTATATACTGGTGTTCATGACCAGCACGTTCTTACTTAGCTTGATGGGAATTGAGGTGGTCAGCGCTGCTTCGGCATCCATTGCGACGCTGGGTAATATCGGGCCCGGGTTTGACCTTGTGGGGCCAAGTTCCAGTTTCAGTGCTATACCTGTTTTGGGGAAACTGGTGCTTATCGCCAATATGTGGATCGGCAGGCTTGAGATATTCACGGTGCTGGTGCTGCTGATCCCAGGGTTCTGGAGGGAGTGAGGGGGGATTCATTGGTCATCGGTTAAGGAGTTTGACAGATTCAGTATGTATTATTTTCCAAAAGACCAATGATTTTATACGATTCTCCAATTTAATTTAAATCGAACACGGATGACATGGATTTGACGGATTTTCACGGATTTATTTTTTATCCGTGCGCATCCGTGTCATCCGTGCAATCCGTGTTCCATTACAATATAACTCTTAACCGATGACACATGAATACCATATAATAGTTGTATGCAAAGTATAATACTTATGTTACAACATTTTATTAATCGCGAACATGAACTTGAATTCCTGAACCGGAAGTATGCTGGGAATTCTCCTCAGATGGTCGTACTCTATGGAAGAAGAAGAGTGGAGAAAAGCGAACTTGTCAAATGTTGCGACGGCACACGCAACCGCAGCAGAGCTAGACGGTATAATTATTAAGATGAACTATGCCTGCCTATACAAGATTAATATACATGGCATGTATACTACACGGCATGTATGCAGTGTGGGAGCCGACCTTGTGGATTCGTGCGAGTTTGGAACCGCAGATGAACGCGGATAAACGCGGATACGCTGCCTGAAAATCTGTGTTCATCTGTGTTTATCTGTGGTTTCATAATATTCACCAACACGAATTGAAACGGTCTCGTTCTTGACTATAAAACCATGACATTCCACAACTATTAAATAGTTGTATGCAAAGTATTATACTTATGTTACAACATTTTATTAATCGCGAACATGAACTTGAATTCCTGAACCGGAAGTATGCCGGGAATTCTCCCCAGATGGTCGTACTTTATGGAAAAAGAAGAGTGGGGAAAACCGAAGTTATTAAAAAGTTCATGTCTGGGAAACCGGGGACATATATCCTATGCACCAATGACAGCATGAAAGAGAACATTGAAGAGATGAAAAGGAAGTTCTATGAACTTACAGGGAAAGAGTATTTCCTTAATCTGGAAGTATCTTCCTTTTTTGACCTTTTCAATTATCTTTCACAGGAGATTGGTGAAAAAAGAGCAGTTATTGCCATTGATGAGTTCCCGTATCTCATTGAACTGAACAGAGGTGTGGTCTCGGTATTTCAAAAGATATGGGATGAACTACTTGTAAACAATAACCTGTTCGTTATCATTTGCGGTTCATCTGTGGGTATGATGGAAACCGAAGTACTGGGATATAAAAGTCCGCTTTACGGCAGGCGGACAGGGGAGTGGAGTATTGCGCCCCTGATGTTCAGGCACGTAAAACAATTTTTTGACAATTATGATACTGCTGACCTGTTCAGGATATGGGCAATGTGCGGCGGAGTACCTTATTACCTTCAAAAATTAGACCCATCCCTGACAATTGAGGAGAATATTAAACAGAAGATATTGACAAAAGGGGAGATACTGTATAATGAGCCAAGGGTGCTGCTTAGAGAAGAGTTCAGGGAACCCAGGACATATACATTGATACTGAAATACCTTTCACTGGGACACAATAGGCAGGGAGAGATATCATCTGTTACAGGAATTGAGAAAGGCAACCTTTCAAAATACCTTTCGGTACTTGAGGATGTGCATATTATTGAACATATATTGCCTCTGGGAATGAGAAAACGGGGAATATATGAGATCAATGACCAGTTATTCAGGTTCTGGTTCAGGTTTGTTTATCCAAATATGTCTGACCTTGAGATTGGACTTGTGGATGAGGTTTTTTTAAGGATATCCCCCCAGCTTAATGCGTATTATGGGAAGGAATTTGAACGTCTTGTTATCGAACAGGTACGACTTAAGGA
>JAUVLO010000072.1 GCA_030600695.1 Methanosarcinales archaeon
TTCCAGCATCTCAATAGTGATCTCCACATACGGCCTGGACTTCAATTCACCATCCACCCTGACCACGGTCCCGGTGCCGGTCCGGCACAGCGGGCAGGCCATTAGCAGGGCCGAAAAGAACTGGCTGCTGATACTTCCGTCCATTACCGCCTCACCTCCGGTCATGGGACCTTTCACCTCAATGGGTGCCATACCGTTATCCCTGGTCGAAATGACACTGGCCCCAAGCTGGTTCAGGACATCTATCAATGGTGTGTTGGGACGCTTACGGATGGAGTCGTCCCCGGTCAGTACCGTTGTACCGTCACACAGGGCACTGACAGCCATCAACAGCCGAAGTGTAGTACCGCTGTTGGCAACATCGATAATGCTATCAGGCACGGAAGGTTTCCCCTTCACACCATCCACAATGAGACTGTCACCTTCCTCCCGTATCACGGCACCCAGTGCCCTGCATGCCCTTATAGTAGCAGTAGTATCGGCAGACAGCAAGGGACACTTTACAATGGTTTGCCCTGCCAGTGATGCCATGACCACGGCCCTGTGTGTGTAACTCTTGGACGGGGGCGCAAGCACCTCACCCTTCAGGACAGATATGCCAACTTTCGCCTTCATATTGGTCATAATATCTTAACACGTTAATTTTCAGAGAATTATAATTTAACCACAGAGGACACAGAGAGCACAGAGAAACACAGAGTTTGCATCTGATTTTACTCTCTGTGTCCTCTGTGCTCTCTGTGGTTTATTACTTATCACTTGTCTGGTGTGCGTCAGTTCTTTTTCTCGAACATGGCCCTGACAAAACCCAAAAACGGTGGTGAAGGCCGGTTGGGTCTGCTCTTGAACTCGGGATGGAACTGGCTGGCAAAGAAGAAAGTATGTCCGGGGATCTCGGCAATCTCCATCCTGTTCTTGTTACGGCCTGTGAATTTCATGCCAGCCTTTTCCATTTCATCGATATACTCAGGATTCACTTCATACCTGTGGCGGTGCCGCTCTATTATCGCATCAGAGCCATATATTTTATTGGCAAGGCTTCCCGGTGTCAGTTCAGCAAAATAATCACCAAGCCTCATTGTGGCACCCATATCCACATTTATCACGCCTTCCTGCTCAGGCAGCAGGTCTATCACCGGATGTTCAGTGGCAGCCAGTTCCGAACTGTTTGCATCCTCATACCCAAGCACATTCCTGGCATACTCGATAACTGCAGTCTGCATGCCCAGACACAGTCCCAGATACGGTTTATCATTTTCCCTGGCATATTTTACGGCAGATATCTTACCCTCAGTGCCGCGTACCCCGAAACCTCCGGGCACAAGTATTCCGTCATACTTTGCGAGCTGGCTGATAGATTCAGGTTCATTCTCAAAATCCTCGGCATCCAGCCAGGAAGCATTCACCTTGCATCCCACTTCAATACCCGCATGCTTCAGGCTCTCCCTGATGCTAAGGTACGAATCTTCCAGGTCAGTATATTTACCCACCACGGCAACGTCCACTGAACCAGTGGTCGAGCGCATCTTTTCCACCATCCGGGCCCACTCTTTATTGTCATCCTTAGAGTTCAGTCCCAGTTTGGTCAACAGGTAATCGGCTGCACCTTCATTTTCCAACTGCTGGGGCACCATATAAATATCCTCGGCATCATGGGCACTTATCACCGCCTTTGCCGGCACATCACAGAACAGGGCGATCTTTTCCTTGGTGCCGGGCAGTACAGGCTTTACACATCTCGTAACTATCAGATCGGGATGAAGACCTACCTCCCGCAGTTCTTTAACTGAATGCTGGGTCGGTTTTGTTTTCTGCTCTCCCTGGGCATCCATGGGCACCAGGGTTACATGGATGAAGACCACGTCATCCTCATCCTCTTCATTATGCAGCTGCCTGACAGCTTCCAGAAACGGCATACTCTCGATATCGCCCACCGTACCGCCAACTTCAATGAGACATATCTGGGCGCCGCTGTGTTTGGCTACATTCCTTAACCGTTCCTTTATCTCGTTGGTAATATGAGGAATTATCTGTACGGTCTTGCCCAGGTAATCACCCCTGCGCTCCTTATTGATGACTGTCTGGTACACCTTGCCTGTGGTGATGTTGTGCTCCCTGGTCAGTTCGATATCAAGGAACCTTTCATAATTACCCAGGTCCAGGTCAACCTCGCCGCCGTCCTTTAAGACAAATACTTCGCCGTGCTGGAAAGGACTCATGGTGCCTGCATCAATATTGATGTAAGGGTCGATCTTGATGGCCGTTACATCGTAACCTTTGTTCTTCAGTATCCGTCCCATTGATGCAGCTGTTATTCCCTTACCAAGTCCACTCATCACACCCCCGGTTACGATAACATATTTCATGTTCTCTAATACCTCATATTTTTCAATTATTTTTTGCCAGTAAATGCATTACAGCATATACCATAAGTATTATTATTAAAATGGAAACTGCCAGTGCCCCATACATCTCATTTACCCAGTTAAAGGTAAATGTGGCCAGTAGAATAACCACCACAAGCAGCATCATAAGCAAAGGCAGGATGAACGTATCCGGAAAACTAAATGATATCTCTCTTTTGTTCGTATCCATATTTTTACTTGGATCAATATCCCAATCATCCCTGGATGATGTCCGGTCCTGCTTATAATTCGAGAGGCCCAGTCTTTCATCAACATCGATAACTGACCTGGGTTTGGACTCTACCGGTATTTCACCAATGATTACCCTGAATGATTCAGTGAGGGACCCATATCCGGTTGTAACTTTTATTTCACCTTCCAATGTGGAGAGATCAGAAGGAAGTTTGATCACAACAGGTGCTAATTCCTGGTTGGCCACATAGACATTATCAGACAGGAACCTGACGTTCTTTCTAAGTTCATCGCTGACGGACAGGTACACATGGGTAGGACTACCGTAATTAATAATTGGCAGTTCAATGCTGCATTCATTCCCCGGGACAAGCGGTATAGTGATCTCAGGTCTATCGAACTCGATCGAGTTTATCCTGTTCCTGCTCTGGTTCCTGTTTATGTGTATCTGCTGCACTGGCAAGTACCTCTGTGGTTATTCCCTTAGATCGGGAGGTAGCATATTGGGAATGCCG
The DNA here is from genome assembly GCA_030600695.1 of Methanosarcinales archaeon. Taxonomy (GTDB): domain Archaea; phylum Halobacteriota; class Methanosarcinia; order Methanosarcinales; family Methanocomedenaceae; genus Methanocomedens_A. The sequence continues at coordinate 3,113 of JAUVLO010000072.1, forward strand.
TCCTCGATCGGGTAATGTTCATCGCATTTCCCGCAGAAAAGAGATCCTTTGATTATCTCTTTATCCTTCTCTTCATCTACTGTAAGCACTAAATCACCCTTGCACATGGGACAGCATAAGATTTCCATTAATTCATGTTTCATATAGTTCAATCCAGAAAACTTTTTTATTGTTTAACATTTACGACATAGTAATTCATCAAATTATCGGTATTCGATGAGAAATGTATTCGATGAGATGAGTATTCATGTGTCATCAGTTAAGAGTAATATTGTAATGGAACACGGATTGCACGGATGACACGGATGCGCACGGATAAAAAATAAATCCGTGAAAATCCGTCAAATCCGTGTCATCCGTGTTCGATTTAAATTAAATTGGAAAATCGTATGAAATTATTAGTCTTTTGGAAAATAATATATACCGACTCTGTCAAACTCCTTAACCGATGACCAATGGAAGAGTATTCGATGAAAAAAGTATTCAGTGAGAAGTATATTCGATGGAAAGGACATGCACACTATAAAATCGAGAAGACCCAGGGACATCCTTAACGAGATCAAGTGGAGAGGATTGGATATCGACCTTTGTACCATATACTATATACACAGAGGCGCTCCTGGTGACACAAAGGCAATACCGGGGTCGTCCCTTCGAACAATTGGCAGGTCTTTTTTCGAGACCACGGACGGTACATCAATCCCATATCACAGGATATTAAGGATCGATCATGACGGGATAAGAGTGTACGATAAAAAATGAATCAGCCAATCGAATGAAGGTTCATCTAATGAAGGATCATCTCATGCAGTACATCAGTCTTACTGATGATCCCTATATGCCTGCCGCCGTCGGTGACCATGATCCTTCCTACCTTCTTTTCATCAAAGACCTTGACAACATCATAGAGTGGTGTGTCGCCATCCACTGAAATGATTTCCCTGGTCATGATCTCCCTGACCTTTAGATTCATCTTTCCGCTGGCAAGTGTTCTGCCAATATCGGAATATGTAATTATACCCACTATATTGCCTTTATCATCCACCGGTGCACCGTGAGTATTATTCCTGGTAAATATCCTTGCTGCCTCCTGGATAGTGGCATTGGCAGGAACGAGTGTGATATTATCAGGTACGAGATCCTTTATAGGGCTTTTAGGCAGCGAGATCATCTCTGTGATAGAGAACAGCAACGCATTGGATGAATCATCCCGCCCCACCACTTTTCCACGAATAACAAGTTTATTAACAGGAGTGGGGCCCACCTGTATAATATCACCTGTATCGAAATCGCGGATATCCCCAAGTACGCGGATAATACCATTACAGGTATCAGGATGGCGGACAGTGGTGAAACTGATCTCTGCAGCAGTTAAATTGTCCATATGCTGCTGGTTTTTAAAAATAGGTACCACTACCTCTTTATCCATTTCAGCAATACTCAACGCCTGGTAAGTAGCACCTGTGGCTTTATAACCACCTTTCGGGCCGGGTACACCTTCAACAAGTCCCAATGCCTTTAGCGATTGCATCTGGTTCCTGACAGTGCCCGGGTTACGGTTGATGATCTCTGCTATTTTTTCCCCTTTAACAGCTGTTTTTTGTTTGCGATAAAGATTAATTAAAGCAGTTAAAATTTCTTTCTGAATGGGTGTAAGTTCCATATTAACATGCTCCTAATAATTATAAATAACTAATAATTATAAATACTAAATATACATGATATTTATTTTACTTAAATTCATGCATCGATATTACATTTAATTTTTTATTCCAATGTATGGGAAAGTATATACTTCCCTCCAGACTTAGAAAATGCGAACGAAGTGAGCATTTCCTTGACACCTGATATGCCTATCCGATATGTGTTTTAATTGTACGTTATTAACCATTAATGTTTCCGCACACACTTTTTAAAATAATATATAAGTAAACTATATGAAAAACTATAAACTTATTATAAGCTGGCCATCCTTTTGATATTCCAGGAACATTTCAGCCACTTCATACGACTCCACAATATTTATCCCATCTATTAGATCATCTGAGCATATCCCCATCATTGAACATGCCAGATCACAACATCTGAACCTGACTCCCATATCTATGCATTCATTGACTTTTTTATCATATGCCTGGGCCCCGGACTTATCCCTTTTACCCAGCAACACACCCATGGGCCCCCACAATATCACCATCACATCAAGCCCTTTTTTTCTATAATATTTTGCGAACCTGAGGGTCTCCTGGGGACTGGTGCTCTCATAGACCATATTTTTCAAGAGCAACAGGACACGATTGATCTCTGTCAATTTACCACCTCTTCATAACAGATGCTCGGCTATGTTTTCCATAATAATATTCTCACAATAAATGCATCTCAATTGTACAGGGTCTTTTTTTACTTCGAACTTTGAGGTAACAGGTTCCTTTGTGTTCGATATACAATTGGGATTGATGCACTTCACCATACCTTCTACCATTTCCGGCAGTTCTACCTGGTATTTATCTGCCACTTCGAAATCCCTGATAATATTGATAGTGGCCCCGGGAGAAATTAAAGATATCTTGTCCAATTCTTTTTCTTCCAGTTCCCTGTTCTCGATCTTAACTATATCCTTCTGTCCAAGTGCCTTGCTGGGAACATTCATAGCCATGGTTACGACTTCACTATATGCACCTTTTATCCTCAATATTTTAAGTACGTTCATGGCCTGTCCTGCCAATATGCGGTCAATGACGGTACCGTTGCGAATGGGTCGCACCCTCAATTCCTTTTCAGCACTCATACCTCTACCCCCATTACGATGGTAAGCAGGGCCATCCTGATTGGTACGCCATAGAAAGACTGCTCAAAATAACGGGCATGGGAAGAAGTATCCACAAAACTATCAATCTCATTGACCCTCGGGAGCGGATGCATTATTATCATATTATCCCTCACGTTCCCGAGATGTTCGGTCGTGATCTTGTAGGCACCTGCCACCTTTTTGTATTCGGTAGGGTCTGGGAAGCGTTCTTTCTGGATGCGGGTCATGTACAGCACATCAATGCTGTCCAATACCTCCTCAAGGTTCTCTGTTTCACTGACCCGGGCACCCCTGGCCTTCAGGTCAGCTTTGATCTGGTCAGGCATATTCAACTGTGGCGGCGAGACAAGAGTGATGTTTGCACCGTATAATGACAGGGCATAAGTCAGGGAATGGACAGTTCGTCCATATTTCAGGTCCCCTACAATCGCAATATCCAGGTTGTCAAGATGGCTCTCCTTCCTGATCGTGTACAGGTCCAGTAGTGTTTGCGTAGGATGATGCCCTGCACCATCGCCGCCGTTTATAATTGGAACGGATGAGAATTCGGCAGCCATTAGCGCCGAACCTTCGCTGGGATGCCGCTGTACTATGGCATCGGAATAAGTACTGACCACCCTGATCATATCTGCAAGTGTTTCACCTTTTACAATACTGGTAGCCTCTTTGGAGCCAAGGTTCAGGACACTCCCGCCAAGCCTGAGCATGGCGGTCTCAAAGGACATCCTGGTCCTGGTACTTGGTTCGTAGAATAACAGTGCAAGTATCTTACCGGCCAGGAGGTCAGACCTGCCGCCCCTTGCTAACGGTTCAAGTTTAGCGGCCCGGTCCAGGATATAATCAATCTCCTCCCTGGTAAAATCCTTCATTGAGATTATATGGCGGCGCTTAAACCTCATCGAAAGTAATATGGCGATGTCCTGATTTAAACTTATTGAAATGAAGCATGACCTTTACCAGATCTTCATCAGGCATCTACGCCTATCCCAAGTATATGTCCTGCTCCATTGAACACATCCTCTGCAATGCAGGCACACCCTTTTGCAGCACTCCACATCCCAAGGGACTTTACCTTACAGCTAATATGGTCCTCGATTTTTTCTTTTATATATTGTATCTCACTGACTGAACCCGAGATGAAGACTTCGGGCCTATGGACACCTATTTCTTTCAAGGGAAGGGTCATTGATACGATCTCCATGGATGCGAACAATGCAAGAGTATCAACTGCCAGAATAGCTTTTTCATCACCGTTGTTAAAATGGTCCAAAAGCTCATCAATGCCGGAGTGTCCCGTCATCCTGATCACACCCGCTCGCGTGAAGGCTTCATTGGCAGTATACAGACCCGCATCAACGTCCCTGATAGCTGCAAGGTCCAGTGGTCCGTGGTGTATTCCGGGTGCGAAGATGCAGGCATCTATGGCACCTAATAGCCGTCCATCTGCTGCTGCCAGCGTTACCGTGTTAGAACTGATATCAGAGACTATGAAATTATCATATCCCATTTTGTGGGCATGGTAGGAAATACCCAGCTTTTCGGGACTGGCCCCGTGGGAGAATACATTGAACCTGGCATCCAGTGTGTTGCCCCTGTGTAGTCCAGGGATCACAATGGCAGGTATGCCTGAATCCTTTATGGTATCATAGACATGGGTTCCGCCGCCCACATGAAGCCCTGCACCGTCATGGCTTGTAATACCCCTATCAGGCACCTGGTCAATGGGTGTGATGCGGTCTATGCCATCACCCATAGAATATGTGACTGCTATCATCCGGATATCGTTCTTTGACACTTCCAGGCCCTGCAGGATACTGTGCAGCAGTTCATCGCCGGGCATTGCTGCAGCATCCTGCCTGAGGATACTGAATACTTTGCCACCTGATGATGCAAACCGCATGAATGTGGTGCCGTGGTCAATCCCTACGAACATATTAATCTGGAATTTCTAATGTGTATTAAGTTAATTGATTTTACCGTTAATTAGAGGAAATTTTATGTAAATGTCCTTTTTGTGGTATATAAACTTCCGGGATTTTTTGATGTGTAGGAAATTATAAACGCATTTCGATATCGATATAGGTAATTTTCTTAGTTTCAATCAAATCTTTTGACAGGATTTACAGGATTGGATCGTTTCCTGTCAATCCTGTCTGAAATTTTCATTTTCGTGATTTAAATCTATGTCATTATAATATCATATTTTACTACAAAAGTATGACATTATAATAGCAATGTTTTTAAGGCAATAGTCCAGTAAATAGATTGTGGACATTGAAGGGATCAAGAGAATAATCACTGACCAGAGAGATGAAATAGATCATCTTTATAAAAGCAGGAGGTTGATAGAGCGGGACCTGCCTGGAGATAAGCTGGCAAAGTCACTGGAACATCCCAATATCCTGGCTGTACTGGGTGTGAGACGCTGCGGGAAATCAGTATGTTCCCATATGCTCCTTAAGGGAAAGGAATACGGGTATATTAATTTTGATGATGAAAGGCTGTACGGGATGGATGCCGCTTACCTGAATCTGGTTTTGCAGGCCTTTTATGAACTGTACGGCACAGACATTGAGTATTTCATGCTTGATGAGATACAGAATGTGCCGGGGTGGGAACTGTTCGCCAACAGGCTAAGGAGGACTAAAAAAGTAGTATTGACAGGGAGCAATGCAAAACTCCTGTCAGGTGAACTGGCGACGCACCTCACGGGGCGGTATCTGGATGTTACACTTTATCCGTTTTCTTTTAGTGAGTTCCTGAAATTCAAGGAAATTGAGCCTGATATTCATTCCACCAAGAGTATTGCCGGGATCAAGAATGCACTGCGGGAGTATATGGACGTGGGCGGTTTTCCTGAGGTATATTTATTCGGGAAGGAGATGGCGGCGAGGATATATGAGGATATAATTTATAAGGATATTATTTCCAGGCACGATATCCGTAACAGGAGAAGTTTTTCTGAGATCGCAAAGTACCTGGTGTCTAATTTTTCAGGTGAGTTCTCGTTCAGGAAACTGTGTGGGGCATCTTCGATACGCAATGTGCATACTGTGAAGGATTATGTGGAGTATCTGGAATCCTCGTATATTATCCTGGTGCTTGAGCGGTTCTCGTTCAAGTTGAAGGAGCAGATAATGGCTCCCCGAAAGGTGTACTGTATTGATACGGGTATCATCAATACCATAGCCCTCAGGTCTTCGCAGGACCTGGGCAGGTTAATGGAAAACCTGGTTGCGGTTGAACTGCACAGACGTAAGTCCTATTATGGGGGGGATGATGTGTTCTACTGGAAGGACCACCAGCAGAGGGAAGTTGATTTTGTGCTGAAGAGGGGGGAGATGGTCAGTGAGTTGATACAGGTGAGTTATGCCTCCGCTGAAGAGGATATCAAAGAGAGGGAGTTCAAGGGTCTGTTGAGGGCAGCAGGGGAACTGGGGTGTGGTAATATGAAGGTTATTACTTGGGACTATGAAGGTGAGGCGGGTGAGGTGAAGTGTGTCCCGCTCTGGAAATGGCTGCTTGATATCTGATAGGTATGTATGGTTGAAAACTAAACATATTGAACTAATTCTTTGCGGTGGAAATTGAATAAAAATAATCTCTTGGTGGTGAATATTAGGTAGTGTCCTATATTTCATGACCTGATGTCTTTATATGTCTGATTCTTGAAAATCATGGGTTTACCTCCTGGACTCTGCGACATTTTTTAAAAAATTATATTACTTTCAATCCGCTCTCCCTCAAAGTATAATGGGGGCAAATGATTTAGAACACGGATTTCATGCTACCTGTCATCGGTTAAGAGTAATATTGTAATGGAACACGGATTGCACGGATGACACAGATGTGCACGGATAATAAATAAATCCGTGCGTATCCGTCGAATCCGTGGCATCCGTGTTCCCTCCTCCTTGATGAATACTATTTCATAAATCAACAAATTCAATTAATATAGAGATCATGATTTGTAGGACACTACCCGAAAATAACGGACAAGTAGTTAAGCAACCATATTCAACAAATATATTTCTAATGAAAGCCAATACAACCAACAATGTTCAACCCCACAGACATACGCAAGGACTTCCCTGT
>JAUVLO010000020.1 GCA_030600695.1 Methanosarcinales archaeon
GAGATTTTTATTGAGCAGGAGATAATCCACCACCTTGTACCGGATTTCCGGAGAACAGGCAGGTGGTGGCACAAAGGCGAAGAGATCGATGTACTGGCACTGAATGAAGAAGGAAGAGAGATCGCATTTTTTGAATGTAAGTGGCAGGAGGTGGACAGGAAAAGGTCCGGACACATCCTTGCTGACCTGAAACGCAAAGCTGCGCTGGTAAAATGGCACAACGACGAACGGCGTGAGCTTTATGGCATTATCGGGAAAAAGATCAATGGAAAGGAAAAGCTAAGAGAGATGGGGCACCTGGTTTTTGACTTTGAAGATTTTATGTCCTTAAATAAGTTTGATGTTAAAGGTTAAGCCGACCATGGATTTGCACTCCCCCTCACCCAACTACCACCAAAGCTGCATAAGTAATAATAGCCGCCGCCACGAATTCCTCGAACACCGCTCTTATCATGCATAGTTCTGTAATCCCGTTGCCTACTGTCTCCAGCACCCTGTAACCCACCACCAGCACATTCAGTTTTTCACATCTCTGAATGGTACTCAGCAATACTCTTTATCGTCATTTCTCCCCTGCTCATGGCCTCAATAGCATCGGCAGCAGCCATTGCCGCCTGTATAGTAGTGATATAGGGTATCGCATAATCCACAGCCGCCCGCCGTATCCGCCGCCCGTCCTTGTAGCTCATCCTGCTTGTGGGCGTATTGATGACCAGGCCGACATCCTCCTTGCGCATCAGGTCAATGACATTGGGACTGCCGTCGTGTACCTTCTTAATTTCAGTAACATCAAAACCCTTGCCAGACAGGTACCGGACCGTGCCGCTGGTAGCAATAATTTCCAGTCCCGCATCCGCTATCTTCCTTGCTATCTGCACCAGTATCGGCTTATCCTGGTCCCTGATGGACATGAACACCTTACCCTCCAGCGGTAGTGCATTATCTGCTGCCAGTTCTGCCTTGAAGAACGCCAGCCCGTAACTGTAATCCACACCCATGACCTCGCCTGTACTGCGCATCTCAGGGCTGAGGATCGGGTCCGCTCCCGGGAGTTTGTCAAATGGCAGGAGGACTTCCTTCACTGAAACATGTCCGGGCCTGGGTTCCTGGAGGTATCCCTGCTCCTTCAACGTTATCCCTATCATGGCCCTGGCCGCTATCTTGGCCAGCGGCAGGCCGACGGCTTTTGATACGAATGGAATAGTGCGGCTGCTGCGGGGGTTCGCTTCCAGCACATAGACCACCCTGTCCTTGTATGCCATCTGGATGTTCAGGATACCCTTCACCCTGAGTGCCAGGGCAATGCGCCTCACATAGTCCCTGACTGTGTCGAGTACATAGTTTCCCAGTGACTGGGGCGGTATCACGCAGGCCGAATCACCACTGTGTATCCCGGCCTCCTCGATATGCTCCATAATCGCACCGATGAGCACGTCCTCGCCATCACAAATGGCATCCACATCGATCTCAATGGCACCCTCAAGGAAGTTGTCGATGAGTACAGGACGCTCGGGCGAGACCCGCACTGCCTCGTTCATATACCGGTTCAGGTCGTTCTCGTCATATACTATCTCCATGGCCCGTCCGCCCAGTACATAGGAGGGACGCACCAGCACAGGATACCCGATACCGGCTGCCACATCCCGTGCCCCTGCCTCCGAGGTGGCATAACCCGCTTCCGGCTGTGGAATGCCCATACCCTGCAGCATCTTGTTGAACCGCTCCCTGTCTTCTGCAATATCCATATCTTCGGGAGTAGTGCCCAGGATAACGGTATCCAGGTCAGTCCTGCGCTGTAGTTCCCGCTGCAAGGGTAATGCCAGGTTCACAGAGGTCTGGCCGCCGAACTGTACCATCACACCCCAGGGTCTTTCCCGCTCGATAACATTCATCACGTCCTCAAGGGTCAGTGGCTCAAAGAACAACTTATCCGAAGTATCGTAATCTGTGGACACGGTCTCGGGATTGTTATTGATGATATGGGTCTCAATCCCCTCTTCCCGCAGTGCAGTCACCGCATGTACGGTGCAGTAGTCGAACTCTATACCCTGCCCGATGCGGATAGGTCCTGCACCCAGTATCAGCACCTTTTTATTGTCCGAGGGCTCGTCCTCGCACATCTCTTCATAGCATGAATAATAATACGGGGTCTCGGCAGCGAACTCGGCAGCGCAGGTATCCACCATCTTGTAGGTGGTAATGATCCCCATCTGCCTGCGCATATCATTGATATCTTCCCTTGTCCTGCCTGTGAGTTTGCCTATCTCCTCATCCGTGAACCCCATTCGCTTGGCACGGTACAGGGTTTCCCTGGTCAATCCTGAGCGCAGGGTATCTTCCATCCGGATGATATTATGTATCTTTTCCAGGAAGAAGGGGTCGATAGATGTAATGCCTGATATCTCATCAATTGAAAATCCGGTCCTTAAGCCATGGTAAATGCCAAACAACCGCTCATGGGTAGGGGTCGTAAGCAGGTCAATTACCTCATCCCGGTCCCATTCCCTGAACCCGAAATACATATCCACGTCAAGGCTGCGGATAGCCTTTTTCATTGCCTCTTCAATAGTGCGCCCGATAGCCATGACCTCGCCTGTGCTCTTCATGGCCGTGGTCAGGGTCTTGTCTGCGGTCACGAACTTGTCAAAGGGCCACCTGGGTATCTTGACCACGGTATAGTCCACAGTTGGCTCGAAGGATGCAGGTGTCTTTTTTGTAACATCATTGGGTATCTCATCCAGGGTCATGCCGATGGCGATCTTGGCTGTCACCCTGGCTATAGGGTACCCGGTGGCTTTGCTGGCCAGTGCAGAGGAGCGGCTCACCCTTGGGTTGACCTCAACTATCCTGTATTCGCCGTCCTTCACAGCAAACTGGATATTGCACCCACCTTCGATGCACAGGCTTCTTATGATATTGATACTGGCACTGCGCAGCATCTGGTGGTCCCTGTCCGACAGGGTCTGGCTGGGCGTGACCACAATGCTCTCCCCTGTATGGATACCCATGGGGTCAATGTTCTCCATGTTGCATATCACGATACAGGTATCATTGGCATCACGCATCACCTCGTACTCGAACTCTTTCCAGCCCAGCACACCCTCCTCGATGAGCACCTGGTTGATACGGCTGCGTTTCAGGCCCAGTTCAGTGATCGAGATGAGTTCTTCCTTTGTCCTGGCAATTCCACTGCCAGCCCCGCCCAGGGTATAGGCCGGCCTGATAACAAGGGGCAGACCCAGTTCATCGATCATTGCAACTGCATCTTCAATAGTGTTCACGGCCTTGCTGCGGGGCAAAGGCTCACCAATACGCTGCATGGCCTGTTTGAACAGGTCCCGATCCTCGGTATCCTGTATGGCTTTCAGTGGTGTACCGTAAAGTTTGACATTGTATTTCTCAAGTACGCCCATCTCAGCCAGTTCACTAACGACATTCAGCCCGGTCTGCCCCCCCAGTCCCGCAATCACTCCGTCTGGCCGCTCCTTCTCGATGATACGTTCCACTATTTCTGGTTTAATAGGTTCGATATACACCACATCTGCCATTTCCGGGTCGGTCATGATGGTGGCGGGGTTGGAGTTGATGAGCACCACACTCACACCTTCTTCCCTCAATGACTGGCATGCCTGGCTGCCGCTAAAATCAAACTCTGCCGCCTGCCCTATCATGATAGGACCACTGCCTATCAGCAGTACTTTCTTAATCTCAGGATTCCGGGGCATTATTTCATCACCTTTTTCACTATGGTATCAAAGAACCATTTTTCAGAATCCCAGGGACCGGGGCTGGCTTCAGGATGGAACTGTACGCTCATGATGTCCAGGTAGTCGTGGGCGATACCTTCCACAGTATTATCGTTGATGTTCTGGTGTGTGATATGAGCCTCTGCCGCATCCAGGGAACCGGCATCCACTGCGAATCCGTGGTTCTGGGAGGTGATGTATACAGTGCCTGTTTCCAGGTCCTTCACAGGCTGGTTGGCACCCCGGTGCCCGAACTTCAACTTGTAAGTACTGGCTCCCAGTGCCAGGGATATGATCTGGTTGCCGAAGCAGATGCCGAAGATGGGTACTTCCCCCATCATGTGTTTTACAACATCAATAGCAGTGCCTGCCTTCTCTGGATCGCCAGGGCCGTTTGATACGAATATAGCATCAGGTTTTTGTTCAGTAATATAGTCTGGTGGAGTACTTGCTGGTACTACAGTGATACCCACACCCCGCTGCTGCAGGCTCTTTATCATATTGGTCTTTATGCCAAGGTCGATGACCACGAAATGGGGCTTGTCCTTGCCGGTTGCTTCAATGTGGTAGGGGGCTGGGCAGGTCACCCTGTCTATCAGGTCGTTCTGGTTTGATATCTTCGGATGCAGCCTTGCCAGGCGCACTGCTTCCCCGCCATCGTCGCTGTCTGTGAGCAGGCATGCCCGCATGGCACCGGTATCCCTGGTCTTAATGGTCAGCATCCTGGTATCCACACCTGCGATACCGGGCCGGTCTTCTTCCTTTGCAAAATCAAAAATTGAGCGTTTGGATAAGTGGTGGGATGGATGGTCGCACGCCTCCCTGACCACCAGGCCCTCTGCCTTCATGCCGTCTGACTGGAAGGTCTTGCCGCTTACGCCATAATTGCCGATGAGGGGGTAGGTGAACATTAGTATCTGGCCGGCATATGAAGGGTCGGTAAGTGCCTCTTCGTATCCGGTATATTGAGTTGTAAAAACAAGTTCCCCGCAAACAGCAGCTCCGGCGGCACCAAAACCAACGCCCTTCACAACTGTGCCGTCTTCTAATCCTAGTATTGCTTTCATACTAGGTGCTTTACATGGGATGGATGGGTTAAAAAGATTGTGTAAAGTCAAACGTTGCGACGGCACACCCAACCGCGAAAGAGCTGCGGGGTATAGTAATTAAGATCAACAAGGTTGGCTGCCACCTGCTGCCCTGACGGGCTGCGGTGGCAGGGGTAGGGGGCAGTGCCAGTTATATATATATATCTCTTGTTATATATTTTAACTGCCGCCGGCAGCTAACCAACAGAATATCCACTTCGCACCCCTGGACCGTTTGATTCCCATGCATCAACGTGGCACCACAAAAGCGCCTGCCAGCCCCCACACCACAAGAGCGGGTTGAGCGGACCGGGACGGGCACCCGGGTGGAGTGAAGGCAAGAGGCGAGGGGGCGGTTGCTATCAATAGGGGATTTAAGCTGTTTACTTTTAACAGGAAGCACTTTGAGGCATTCGGGGATTTGACGCTGGTTTGATTGGATTTCTTTTCATTTACTTAACAGTGCCAGACATGCGGCGGCCTGGATAATGAAGGTGCTGGAGGGCAGCAGGAAGGAGAGTTCGACGTATCTGAGGGTGGAGGGCGGCAGTGTTGTATACCAGTTTACGATAAGAGTGAAGCTGCCAAAAAAAATAGATACAGGACAATTTTAACCAACCTGAATATTTCATGAAAGTCCCAACATTCAAAAAAAGGTCGATTTTTTTACCTTGTTCATTTAATCTGTTCTCTACCTCATGTTTTATTCTTATTTCATCTTCACCTTTCATGTCATGTTTTACAGAATCCTCTATAGCGTCGTTATATTTGTAAATAAGAGTAAGGATTGATTCAAAGTCGACAGTGTGGTCATTATGAGCATGTGTTATTAGAATAGCATCTATATCAGCAACTTTAAATCCTTCCCAATTAATTTCCAACTTTATACTTGTTATGATGGGTTATACATTAATTGGGTTGCTCAGTATTGTTTTTCATACCAATTCGACAAATTCCAGCGCCTGTTTTATGCAAGTTAAATGATAAGATATCCCATATTCCCAGAGTCTAACCGTGCATCATCTTCGTATAATTCAGCAGTCCGCCAGCCAGGATGATCTCCCGCTGCCGGTCTGATATATCCAGGATGCACACAAAGCTGTTCGACCCGGCCTGCACAGGTATGCTGGTGGCACCGCCTTCTATCAGTTCCCTGACACCGCTGAACCTTATGACATCCCCCTCCCCCACTGCGTCATAACCCGCCGGGTCGGAAAATTCCAGTGGCAGTATCCCAAAATTCACCAGGTTGGCCTTGTGTATCCTGGCAAATGATCTGGTAATGACCGCCTTCACACCCAGGTACATGGGTGCCAGTGCAGCATGTTCCCGGCTCGAACCCTGGCCGTAGTTATCGCCGCCGATGATAAAACCGCCCTGCTTCTCTTTTGCCCTGGCAGGGAAACCGGGGTCTATCTGTGAAAACACATATTCACTAATGGCAGGGATGTTACTGCGCAGGGGTAGTATCTTCGGGCCTGCCGGCATGATACCGTCTGTGCTGATGTCATCCTTTAGTTTTATCAGTACCTCACCTTCAAGATCAGTGGATAAGGGTTCGGCTTCAGGCAGGGGTTTGATATTCGGACCCCGTATCACTTCAACAGACCCCGGGTCATCTGACGGCCTGATCACCATGGAGTCATCGATAATAAAACTCTCAGGCCATTCCACCTTCGGGTACTCGCCCAGTTTCCTTGGGTCAGTTATCTTTCCGGTAAGGGCGGCTGCCACACAGACCTCGGGGCTGGCCAGGTAGACACTGTCATCCATAGTACCCGAGCGCCCGGACCAGTTCCTGTTAAAGGACCTGATGGATACCGAACCCGAAGGAGGGGATGAACCCAGTCCGATACATCCGTCACATGCGGCCTCCATGATACGTGCACCTGCCGAGACCATGTCAGCCAGTGCCCAGTTGCGGATTATGGTCTCCAGCACCTGCCTGGAACCTGGTGTGATGTGCAGGCTAACGTCTGGGTTTACTTTTTTGCCTTTTAGTGCTTTGGCGACCAGCATCAGGTCCTTGTAACTGGAATTTGTACATGAACCGATAATGACCTGCTGCACCGGTGTACCCTCCACCTCAGACACCTTTACAACTGCATCAGGGGAGCCGGGTTTTGCGAGCATGGGCTCCAGTTCGCCGAGGTTGACCTCAATGTACTCGTCATATTCTGCACCAGGGTCTGCCGATATCTCATTCCAGTCATCGAGCCTGCCCTGCATCCTGAAAAATTCTTTCGTTACATCATCAGACGGGAAGAGGGAACTTGTTGCTCCCAGTTCGGCACCCATATTTGTAATTGTGGCCCGCTCTGGTACGGATAAGGTACTTACACCCGGACCGTAGTATTCGAAAACCTTGCCAACGCCGCCCTTTACTGTGAGCCGCCGCAGCATTTCCAGGATGACGTCTTTGGCAGATACCCAAGGGTTGAGCTTTCCAGTGAGTTTGACACCAACAACCTGTGGCATCTTTACATAATAGGGCGCACCACCCATTACCACTGCAACATCCAGGCCGCCCACACCTATGGCCAGCATGCCCGCACCCCCGCCTGTTGGGGTGTGGCTGTCCGAGCCTATCATGGTGTTACCGGGTTTTGAGAACCGCTCCAGGTTTACCTGGTGGCAGATACCGTTGCCTGGTTTTGAGAAATGGATGCCGTACTTGTTGGCAAAGGTCTGCAGGAAGCGGTGGTCGTCTGCGTTCTCGAATCCGGCCTGGAGCATGTTGTGGTCAACGTAACTGACTGCCAGGGGTACTTTTACTTGTGGAATATCCAGGGCTTCGAACTGGAGGTACGCCATAGTGCCGGTAGCGTCCTGGGTCAGGGTCTGGTCTATTGTTATTGCTATTTCCAGGCCGGGTTTCATCTCGCCTTTGGCGAGATGGGATGAGATTATTTTATGGGTTAGGTTCATGGTCATTGGGGGTCACCTGATTAAAAATGGCTGCATACCTGATTTTTTAACGTATAGGAAAGTATTAACGCATTTCGATATCGATATAGGTAATTTTCTTAGTTTCAATCAAATCTTTTGACAGGATTTACAGGATATACAGGATTGGATCGTATCCTGTCAATCCTGTCTGAAATTTCCATTTTCGTGTAATATATAACACAGTTTATGCAATTATCCTGTTTCATGTTCAACTGGTAAATTATTAGATATCGAAATGGGAATGGGAATGATAATGAATAAAACATCCCCGATCATACACACTTTATTCCCAGGTGCTTCTTCTTATTGAATATAGACAGGTTGACCAGTAAGGGGGTGAAACTTTCCACCATGCATGAAACCTCCAGGGGCCCGGCGATCATTGGATTTAAATCAGGGATATCCTTCACCAGATCACTCACCACATTGTTTGCCTCCTCATGGTCGCCGCAGATGAATACGTCCATATCCATTTTCTTCCTGATATTGGCAAGCTTTTTTGCAGAAACATTATGGAAAGCAGAAACAAGTTTTACACCTTCGGGCAGCAAACCCTGGATTTCCATAGCAGCACAACCGGATTCAGGCGGTGCATAAAGAAAATGGTCATCCCTTTTCATCGGCACCACGGTAGAGATGATGATCTGGTCCTTCAGGTAAGGTTTGATTGTCTCGATGATTGATGATACATGCTCATACGGCACTGATAGTACAACCACGTCGGCCTGGTCGACAGCATCCGGATTAACGCATCCTGTGATAGTGCAGGTATCACCCGATTCTTCCAGTATCTTTCGGTATTTATCAGTTGAAGCCTGTGCTTTTTCAAGTTTCCTTGAGCCGAGAAACACTTCATGTTTAACGGCCCACCTGAGAGCAAGTCCCTCCCCAATACTTCCGGTTCCGCCAAGTATTGCTATTTTCATAGTATCACACATTCCCAGTATAATCATAATATAAAATGTTTGTGTAAAAGACACTACCAGAGATTTATAATTTTCATCTATTGATCCAAATACGATATTCCTGAAACTTTTTAATTTATTCCGGATGAGATATATCATGGCAAAGAAGATCAACCACAGAGAGCACAGAGAGCACAGAGAGCACAGAGGACACAGAGCGTTATTGCTTTCTCTGTGCACTCTGTGGTTATAAACCGTTCCAGGAAATAATAAAAAGTCTCAAACCGAGAGGTTATCGCCAGGACGCTGCGACACGATGGGTATGTTTTTGCAAGTAAAATATGGGCGTTATTTGGTGATATATTTGAGTTTATCTCCAAACATTTTATTTTCGAAAACGCTATATATTAAAAGAGTTGATATTTAGTTGTTAAATCAGAAATGAAATGTATAAATCTGATTTTTATTTTTCGCTATCAGCAGCAGCAGAGTGAAAATAGCAAAGACCCGTTATAGGGGATTGAAACACTGAGGAGGAATCAAGTATGAATCGAGTCAGCGTCAACGGTTTATTAAAACCCATGGATAATGGCCCCATCACTAATGAGTATCTAGGTCATTTTGTAAAGGTCAGCTACATTCAGGAGATTAGCGGAAATTCGATCTACAGCAAGGATCGCATTGATGTCGAACAAGATGGAGCATTCCGTATTTTCCTGCCCAAACAGGATCTGCTGGGCGGCGAGTCGGTCACGATTACGGTGTTCGCGCCGGATGGTGAGCAGTTGGGCACCCAGATTTACAGTTTCGGCAGTCTGAATGCGGCCATTATATCGGAAAACGCAGAAGATGACACACAACCCCTGATCCTGCAAGTGAATCCCAAGGTGATTCAATTCAATGAATCCAGCCCGGTCCTGGATGCCTATCGAAAGGTTGTGGGCAAGGTTATTGATATTTCCGGCGAGCAGAAGGCCGCCGGCGTTCAGATCGTTATCATGGCCAGTGATGACCCGAATGCTGCCGTGGATAGTCAAAGCTATCAGCCGATATTCTCTGCACAGACTGATCAGGAGGGCTACTTCTTCGGACGGGTGGACAACAAGACCTACGAACTGGCCTACGGACTGATTGCCGGACTCGAAGATGCGCCCATCCCGGTGACCCTCGATAACAATAATATCCCCAAAGACCTCATCCTGGTCGCAGATTTGTCGGACTTGCCTGATGAGGCGTCGTCCAGAGGGGGAACCCCGATGCTACCGGATGCGGACGATCTGGTTCGCAGCCCCTCGTTTTCTCAAGATATCGGTGGGAAGTGTGTCGATTTTACGATTCCAAATCGCACCCTGGAAGAATTCAGCTTTTACCATACTGTTCGGACCACGGAACCGGAGATCAAAGGCCTGACCATTACGGCCAAGGAAAGCAAATACATCAAGGCTGAACTGCTGACCATCTCCGACGAGCTCTTCGCGGTTTTCGGCCGACTCAACAATTCATTCAACACATTATCCCTCATTCCGTACACCGTGGATGAAGAAAGAACAGCAGCCGCACTGGCCCCAGCCCAACCCGCCGAAGTGTATAATACAACGCGGGTTCAGGATAGCGCAGACACCATAGATGAAAAAATAAGGGCACCAGTACTGGACTCAGCCCAGACCGCCGAAATGAAACGCGTGGACACCATAGATGAAAAAATAAGGGCACCCGCACTGGCTTCAGCCCAGACCGCCGAAATGGATCGCGCGGACACCGTTGCTCTCACCTCGCCGGTCTACTACCTGAAGGTACCTTTAGGAACCACGCACCTCAAATTAAGCACACAAGATATGTTGCAGGTGAATCAAGGGATCAACTTCAGCTATCTGGTCAAAACGTTGGCCGAGCAGGCGAACCACAAGGTGAAATTGCAGGAGTTGCATCAGCAACTGGCCGCCGCCTACTGTGGCAAATACGGGGCTCAAGAAGCAAAGACCTACTGCGAGACCTTGACGTCCAGGGATGCTCTGAATCGCGACACCCTGGAATCCATCCTTGGGCACATCCGGGAGTATGCAAAGTTTGTTGAGCCCAACAGCGAACTAGCTGAGCAGTTTAAAGGATTCCACCAAGATCTTAGTGAGCTGATGCAGCAACCCTTTGCGGATTCCGGGCTCATTGCCGTCATGATAAAACGCGGGGAAAAGCTGATCCATGATGTGGACACGACCACGAACGAATCCCAGGATCAAGAAAAACTGCTGGGCTATCTGCGACGTTTGGTGACCGAACTGGCACAGGTGGGCGAAAAAGGTTCATACAATTTCGAACCCTGTCCATCCGCTACGAAAACGGAAACCATGGGTATCCTGTGCATGATGCAGCAGTTTGAAGACACAAAGGATACGCTGCGCAATAAATCCATCTTCTCGCTCGGCGAGATCCTGATGATCCGCGCCAATTACGACGTGTATATCACCAGTATCGCGGCATTTCTCAATCTTCTGGAGCAGTTCCACAGTTTTTACGCCTCAAGCAAGTCCTTCATGGTCTCCCTTGAAGATAATTACTTCATCGAGCACTACAACCCCATCAAGAGTTCGTTGAGCACACTGAAAAGGCAGATCTATACCGCCATCAATAAGATCGAAAATATTGAACGCGCCTACATCTCCAACCACCCCGGTCGTAAGGAACTGACAGTCGAAAACAGCATCGACTGGGATGAAACTCCCACGATCTACGAGAACACCACAATTGCGCATGGCCATATCCTGCACTTCAAGCAAAAGTGGAAGGCCGATGGGTATTCGCTTGGGGATCTGCTCTATAGCCTGCCGCTGGCGCCCTGCCAGGAAAAGCAGATCGCGATTGTCGACTGGGATCGTGAAGAACGCGCCGCCCGAAGCGAGGCTCAAACAGTTACGGAGGCATTAGTGGCCGACATTTCACACGATCGGGATATCAGTGAAATCATCAATTCGTCTTTCCGGGAGAACATCAATGCCAGTTCAACCAATAAGACGAGCTCCACCAGCGGTGGTTTCGGTGCTGCCGTAGGGTTCATAGCCGGTGTGTTCGGCGGCGGAATTGCGGGGGGTGTTTCCCATTCGGGTGCCTCTTCCAGTTCCACTGCCACGCAAAACTCAGCCCGAAATCTGTCGGGCAGTACATTGAACCGGTTGCAGGACAATATCAGTCAGTCGGCCTCATCGCTTAGAAGCCAACGCAGCACGGTCATACAGACCGTCGGGCAAACCGAGACCATGACGGTGCAGACCGAAGTGATCAAAAACAACAACCATTGTCATGCCATAACGGTGGAGTATTTCGAGGTGCTGAAACACTATGCGATCGAAATGGGACTTGTGGATGTTCAGGAGTGCCTGTTTGTTCCGCTGCCGATGAGCCTCTTCGATCATCAAAAGATCCTACGCTGGCGGAACACTCTGCGCCGGGCCGTTTATGGACGAAAACTGGTCCGGGGCTTTGATGCCATCGAACGGATCGCCAACAATTACGCCGATTCGGACCTACCTACCGGCAGCTACGCGGATGAAGTGATCGAGGATTTTAGCGGTAATTTTTCCATCTCGTTCGAACTCAAACGCCCTTATATCAGCGAGATCGACGAGGCGACCTACGACCTGAGCGAGTTTTTCCCGTGGTTTTTAGGCTGGATGAAATTCAATCTGGAAGTCCCGCTGACTGAAACCGAGAAGGACGCCATTTTCGAAACACAGCATGCCCCGGATATCGTTCGCGGGTTTATCGATACGATCAAGATTCATGCCATCGCAGAGGATGGTACTGAAGAGCCGTTGGATCTGGACATTACCTTGCTCTCGAACTACCGTCGCGGCGTGCCGCTGCAGGTGAACATTGCCAGCCGAGTCACACCGACCATCACCCGGCGCCAAATCAGGCACCTGCGTTTTCGCGCCAACACGACCGTTAAGGCGTCCTCCAAGATCATTTTGCGTTCGGCCTATCTCTATTACCGAACCAAGCATCTGAACGAGTCCATCGTCCGGAACAGTCGGGTTAACAATGACATCATCAACATCGAGGTTCAGACCAAGACCGATGCGGCATTGATGTATACGCCGCTTTCCGACAAGGAGCTGAGGGAGCCGAGAAAGGAGGACCGCGAAGCCGCCGCCGCGTTGGTTAGCTTTTTGAACGAGCACCTGGAGATGTCCCATAAGGTGATCTGGTCCAGCATGGATGCCAGCCGGTTATTCGGCCTGTTGGATGGCAACATTGCACCGAATTCAGGCGGTAAGAGCGTCGCCAGTGTTGTCGAGAACAAAATCATGGGCATCGTCGGAAATAATCTTGTGCTCAAGGTCGTGCCCGGCGAGCGGCTCGATCCCGTATTCAAGGGCGTCGAAGACCTGGTGACCTACTATCAGCCCACGACAAAGCCGGATCCGTTCCGGATCAGCGTTCCGACTAAAGGTGTCTATGCGGAATCCGTCATGGGCAAATGCAACAGCTGCGAAGAAATCGATGATTCCCGACATTGGCGCTTTGCCGAAGCCCCTTGTGATTCCAAACCCACAGCCATCGACTCGGTCTCCACCAGCAGTCGAAGGTCGGATGTGGGTGATCTGCAGGTCAAGGATCTACCGTCAAGCATCATCGCCATGCAGACGGCACCAGCCGCGCCCGACCCCACTGGCCTCGGTGCGGCATTTAATCTCCTTGGCAAGAGCGATGTCTTTAAGGACATGACCGGCCTGGCCGGCACCCAGGCCAATGCACTGAAGGCTTTGGAGACCACGTCCAAAAGCGTGACCGACCTGGCGGGTCTGGCTACCGATCTCAAGAAGCAGGCTGCCATGAAGAAAGACATCGGTAAGACACTCAAAACCATACAGGAGGCTGAAAAAAATAAGCATATTTCCAAAGACCAGGCCCAAAAGCTTGCTTACACTGCCTTGAGCTCAATGGTGGGTGAACCTACGAAGAAACCGGCAAAACTGACCCAGCAGAAGGAAGTCAAGGATCTGATCAAGTCCCAGTCGCAGAAAAAGGCACCGAATATCAAGATCAAGCAAGGGACGGAATCGGTTGAGGTGAGCGAACCCAAGACCGGCAGTACCGGAACCTCGTTTGATTACACCGTTCCTGGGCTCGTGCCGATCATCGCGCAGCCCTCGAACATGACCTGCTGGGCCACGGTTGCAGCCATGATGATGTCCTGGGATGATAAAATGTCGTATACCATTGAGACTGCAATGGACAAGGCCGGTGCGACCTACCGGGCCTTGTTCGATGCCAACAATGGGCTGCCTGCAGCGGATCATGAAGCCTTTGCCTCAGCGTGCGGCATGAGCGGTGAGCCGCCAATGTGCTACACGGTAAGCGGCCTGCGTGAGTTGATCGAGTCTCATGGCCCGCTTATCGTGGTTACCGATGAAAAACCGGGCCCCTACTGGGCCATCCACGCACGGGTAGTTCGCGGCATCTACGGAGACGGCACGGTCGATGGCACTCACCTGCGGATCAACGATCCGGCGGGTGGTCGTCAATACACAGAGTCTTTCCGTGCCTTCGCCAAGAAATATGAAGAAGTGGCAGACGCGCCGCGTTTGCAAATCATGCACTTCTGATTCGCCCTGCGCATGGTGGCTGCAATAGCCATCATGCCAGTGGGCATACCATACCAGTTCACATTCCTTGGCGTGCGTGTGGTCTCCCCTTTTCAACAAGGTCCAGGCGATAACCAACATCTTGACGCTCATCTTGACCGTGAAAATAGCAAAGACCCGTTTTATGGGATTAAAATACAAAGCTCACTTTCCGCAGGTATCTACAAAAATTCAATGATTTTTTATGATAGCGTTTATGTCAATTATATGCTAATCACTTACCAGTAAATGAATCTACTAAATAAACTCCAGGATATCGTCACCCCATCCCGCATCTCTGATGACCCGGCAGAGTTGTACTGTTATTCATCTGACGCTTCATACATAACCGGCACACCTGACTATGTGGTCATGCCCTACACCACAGACGAAGTATCAGAAATAGTCAAACTGGCCCACATGCACCGCATACCTATCACTGCCAGGGGTGCAGGTACTGGCCTTGCCGGAGGTGCCGTACCCTTACAGGGTGGTATCGTGCTGGATATGAGCCGGATGAACAAGATACTTGATATTGACATCCGGAACCTGCAGGTACTGGTGGAGCCCGGACTCATACACGCAGACCTGAACCGCTCACTTGAACCCTACGCCTTCTTCTTCCCGCCAGACCCGGGCAGCAGCGAGATGTGCACCCTGGGCGGACTGATTGCCAACAGGGGCAGTGGCATGCGTTCGGTAAAATACGGCACAGTCACTGATTATGTGCTGGACCTGGAAGTTGTGATGCCGGACGGCACAGTCATCCAGACCGGCGGCAAGGTCATGAAATCGGCATCCGGGTATGACCTTACTGCATTAATGATCGGGTCGGAGGGCACCCTTGGCATCATTACAGGAGCCAGGTTGAAGATACACCCGCTGCCCGAAGCCAGGGCGGCAGTGCTGGCCCATTTCAATGGCCTGGAAGCTGCAGGCAGTGCAGTATCTGCCATAATGGGCCGTGGATTAGTGCCCTCTGCCTGCGAACTGATGGACAGTACAACCATCCGGGCAGTAAATACGTATGATCCCGACCTCAACATCCCTGACTGTGAGGCCATGCTGCTCATCGAGGTGGACGGTGCACCCTGCAGCGTGGGATCAGGTGCAGCAAAGGTGGCAGACTGCTGCAAGGAACTGGGAGCCTTTAATGTCAGGATAGCCAGTTCAGAGTCAGAGATGAAGGAACTATGGGCTGCACGCCGTCTGGCAGGTGCCGCCGTGACACGACTAAGTCCAGGAAAGACCAGGGTCTATATCGGCGAGGATGTGGCAGTACCCCTGTCAGCTATCCCTGGAATGCTAAGAGAGATACGTACCATTTCAAAGAAACACGGTCTCACTATCATGACCTACGGGCATGCAGGGGACGGCAACCTGCACACGGGAATGGCCATTGATACCCTTGATGAAAAGCAGTGGGAAGTGCTGAAACAGGCGGCTGATGATATCCACAGGGCGGCCCTGCGGCTGGGCGGCACAGTGTCAGGGGAGCATGGTATTGGAAGTGCCCGCGGGATGTATATGAATGAAGAGCACGGCAGCGCACTGGACGTTATGGTATCTATCAAAAAGGCGCTGGACCCGTATAATATTATGAACCCACAGAAGGTGGGTCTTAAATGAGGGAATACCTCAGGGACATTGTCAAGTGTGTAAAGTGCGGCCGCTGCCGTACGGTATGTCCCACGCAGCAGGTACAGGGCTGGGAATCATCAGGACCCAGGGGCAGGATGCAGATGGCACTGGGAATGGCTTCAGGGCTTGAGCCTTCAAATAGTTTGATCACAAGTATTTTGACATGCACCACATGCCAGCAGTGTGTAACTGAATGCCCGTCAGGCGCAGACCCACACCAGGTGACCAGGGCCGTCCGGCGTGAACTTGTGGCACTTGGACATATAGCCCCCCACCAGATAGAAATGCAAGAGCGCATCAGGAATACTGGCAATTCGCTTGGGGACAGATCATCAAGGACGGCATGGCTCTCCGAAACCCCGGTCAGGGGGCATTCGGAATATGTATATTTTGCAGGGTGCTTGGCCTCATACAGGTATCAGTCCACTGCGGCGGCTACTTACGGCATTCTGGGAAAGTTAGGGGTTGGATTTCTGGAGGACGAGCAGTGCTGTGGTTCACCGCTCTTCAGGATGGGGCTGGATGCATCCGATCTTATTGCACATAATTCCAGGCAGATCAAGGCCGCGGGTGCACACACGGTCATTGTCGGCTGTGCCGGCTGCTATTCCATGCTCAGGGAACAATACCAGGGATTTAATGTACTGCATCTGTCAGAGTTCCTGGAAGAAAGGCTTGATGCGTTATCTGCCGGAAGACTTGACATCCAGGTCGCTTATCATGACCCGTGCCACCTTGGCAGGGCGTATGGGATATATGACGCACCCAGGAAGGTTATTGAAGAAATATGTACTCTTGTTGAGATGGATGCATCGAGGGAAAAAGCCAGTTGCTGCGGCGGCGGGGGCGGTGTCAGGCTGGGATATCCGGAACTTTCAGGTTCCATGGCAGGGGAATTAAAAGAGAATATCCCTGCCGGAGTGGATTATGTGGTAACGTCATGTCCTCTTTGTTTCAGGAATCTGTCAGATACAGGAGTAAAGATGCTTGACCTGGCAGACCTTGTATGGATGGCTATTGAATGATCAGAGTTTATCCGTGTTCATCTGCAGTTCCAAACCCGCACGAATCCACAAGGCTGGCTGCCACACTGCCGCCCTGGCGGGCTGCGGTGGCAGGGTAATGTGCAGATGCCGGGGCAGTGGGAGAGTGTAAAAATGTGGCGAGGGAGGGGTAGCATTTTGATACAAGCCACAGAGGGCAAAGAAAGCACATCAGTATCCAGAAGGATACTCAAGTTCTCCACTCTATAATCTCTTCTACATTTTCATCGATATTTTTATCAGGTTCGATTTCTCTTTCAATTCCTGCCGCCGTTAACATTTCTTTAAATTCTTCAATACTTACTCCAGCTATCTCTGCAGCTTTTAAAAGAGATACTTCTTTATTTTTATAGAGTAACTGGGCAGAAGTTATTCGAAGATTGGGTTTTGCCTCGAACAATGTTCTAAATGCGTCTTTAATTGCTTCTGACATAGAAGGATAATAATTAGCTTTGATCAATGCATTAATCTCTTTTTCTACCAGCGCAGGTATACCTGAATATGTCACAGTGTTAAAAAGTATGGCATATATTATAAATATTCCTTTCATCTTCATGATAAGCATTCAGCCAGCCGCTTTTTGTAATAAATGCTGGATACTTACCTCAACAACCTCATGTACCCTTTCTCAATACTGCCGGGCGATTAGCATACACAACAAAAGCGAAATATATCAAATACTTTCCAGATATCAATCGTGATTACACGTTAAAAATTTGAATATAATCTAATTTTGGATGCAATATCTGCGTTTATCAGAGTTTACCCCAGAACTCTTTCTCATAATCGTCCGGGATATCGCCAAGATCTGTGATGTTCTTCGTTTTTTTGACTTTTGATTTGATATTGTCGGCTGCCTGCCTGGGTTGCTGCCCTGGTTTTTCAGTTTCCTGGAGGCTGTCGGACTTTGATCCGACATCGACGAAGATTGCTGCTTTAGTAGAATTTTTACTGGTTGATTTTACCTTGGCTGCATAATTGTCCACTACAGGCTCGCCCAGGTTTTTCCGGCCAGAGGCAGAGTAATACCCTATAATGCAGTATTCTTCGTTCGATCGCCAGTCCATGACATACATTTGACATTTATCACCAATACATGGACCAGATCCTGTCTTTGGGCATACTGTGGGAAGTGACATACAATCATATATTGAGTCTACTAATAGATTAAATTATTGAAACGATGGGGTTTTAAAAATTTTAGTGTTGGTGTAAAACCCGGCTTATGTAGAAAATGGCACTGATTAGAACCATATCTGTTCCTATAAAATTTTCCTCTTTTTTGATGGTACTACATATGTGGTAACAATCAAGAATAAAGCTCCCCACTGCAGAGCTGTGGGTTATAACGATTAAGATCAAAACAACACATCCACGACCTTTTCAACGCCCTCACGCAACAAGCCTTTCGCGGAGAACTAACCACCTAACCCATCATTACCCCTACACATACACTAAATAACCAAAATCTTATCAATATGTAGGGACAATACAACAACCATGCCATCCATCAGGAAAAAGACAGTAGGAAAAGAGCAATACTACTACCTTGAGCACAGCTACCGTGAGGGCGGCAAAGTACACAAAAAAGAAAAATACCTGGGAAGAACACTACCCAAAAACATCGAAGAATTAAAACAGCAGCTCCTGTCCGAAGTCTACACCGAGCACTGGTTTAGCAAATTCGACAAAATCCGCACGCAATTCCAGGAACAAGCACAAAAAACACCCCCCACAGCACGGAAAAAGGAACTGGAAACATTCGCCACCAGGTTTACCTATGACACCAACCGCATCGAAGGCTCAACCCTCACACTCAGGGAAACAGCAGACCTCCTTGAAAAAGGCATAACCCCTGCTGCCCGCCCCTTAAGCGACGTAAAAGAAACCGAAATACACAGGAATACATTCTACGAAATGCTGGATTACAAAAAAGACCTGTCCTTCAATGCCGTATTGTATTTCCACAAAAAACTCTTCCAGGACACAAAAGCTGACATTGCCGGGCTCATCAGGTCGCACCAGGTAGCCATCTCAGGAAGCAAGTTCATGCCCCCGTTCCCGGCAGAAATACACCCGTTACTCATGGACTATTTCAAATGGTACAATAAGAACAAGAACAGCATGCACCCAGTGGAACTGGCAGCCCTTGTCCACCTCAAACTCGTAACGATCCACCCCTTTGCTGACGGCAACGGAAGGATCAGCAGGCTCATGATGAATCACGTGCTACACAGGCACAGCTACCCCATGCTCAATATCCACTATGAAACAAGGATAGGATATTACAATGCACTGGAAAGGTCCCAGACCAAACAGGACGATACCATATTTTTACAGTGGTTTTTCAGGAGATACCTGAAAGAATTCAAGAACTATCTCAAATAACCGGGCTGTAAAAAGTTCGGTGCTAGTATTATATATCAATCCATGTGTCATCGGTTAAGAGTAATATTGTAATGGAACACGGATTGCACGGATGACACGGATGTGCACGGATAATAAATAAATCCGTGAAAATCCGTCAAATCCGTGTCATCCGTGTTCGATTTAAATTAAATTGGAGAATCGTATGAAATCATTGGTCTTTTGGAAAATAATACGTGCCAACTCTGT
>JAUVLO010000047.1 GCA_030600695.1 Methanosarcinales archaeon
TATATTGAACGCTATCGTTGTCGCTATGAGAGAAAATAGCACAAACAAAAACCGCAAACAACAAGAAAAATAATATAGTTTTAAATTTTACAAACGGCTTGATCATAATTTTGTTTTTATTTGTTTTTATTAAAACTAAATATTTTTTATATTTGCAATTTACGCGTTTGCTTTGCTTATTAGACCTGATATTATCTTATGCTTATTCCATTTTCTCCTATAGCAATGAGCTCCGATATTTCTTCACAGCTGTCAGTAGCAACAAGATATAATTTACCTCCCAAGCTGGAAAATTTAACCGGTTTAGAGCTGATCTTTTCGCCATTTTCCTTATTTTTATGTCCAACCCAAAACCCTTCTATTCTACAATCTCCGTTAGTAATAACTTTTACTTTTATTTCAAGTTTTTCATCAACGCAATCACTTTCAAGCGCTTCTACGGTTCCCCTGCACTTATCTTTTATTCTGACAATTTTTTCCCTATCCTCTTTCATTTTTCTGCACTTCTCAATTTTTCCGTTTTCGTCCTTGGTTCCAATTCCAAATTCTTCTCCGCAATCATAAATTTCACACACTGAATATTTCTTGTCGCCGCATAAAAAATATTGATCACACTCTGTACCAAGACACTTGCTGTTCAACAATTCGCATCCGGGAAAATCTAAGGCAAATATAATTTCGTCCTCAACCTTAACTGCCTCCGTTTTGGAAACATCGCTTTTTTCTTTATCGTCATGACTCCTATTCATTTGTATCAAGACCCCAACTATACAAAATAGGAGAATGATCATAATGAGATATAATACTTTCATGAAAATCACAACAAGATCTGTTTTTTTGTTTTTCATAATTTGTTTTGTTAATTATTATTTTTTAAAACTTACCGTGTTTTGACAAATGGGTTTTTTCCCTTGTCATAATTTTTTTCTTCAATTAGCCTCTCGTAATATTTCATTCTTTTCACCTGCTCGCTGTCTATCAAATCTTCAATATTCACATTCGCGCTATTTATCCTGCTGCTATATTCACTGTAATCGCCTTTCAATGACTCTGAATGTTCAGAGGTCTCTTCTTCATTTAGACTTAATCGGAAAAAAGTTAGATAGAAAACAAAAGAGAAAGCAACCATTATAACAAGCAGAAAAATGAATTCTTTCTTTGTCTCTATTTTTTCTTTTATCTTTTTTATCCAGCTTGTTTCCATATTAAAATTAATAGTAATAAAATTCAATGCTCATTTCGTAATTCAAAATAGGATCTGTATCTATTCCAATTACCTCGCCCTCTTCCCGTTCCTCTTCGTTTTCACTATTCTCTGGCTCGGAAATTAAAATTGATCTTTCGCAAATAAATGGAACACCATTTTCAACATCGCGCACAAAACTCATAAAACTAAAAAATCCTCCCGAAGCCGTAATTTCAATGCTCATTTTATTGAACACTCTTTCGTTTTCCTCCCCTTTTTTATTTTTTTCTTCATCCTTTTTTTTACTTTCTTCGTCTTTTGAAATTGCAAAATTATCAATTCTAATATTCTTGCTAACGGCAAGATTAACAATGTGCGTCAAATAATCTTCATAATTGTCTCTATTTGGTATAAGTCCTCCTATTTTCTTGACTTCTTCACTGTTTATTTTTTTGTTTTTACTATTTATTTTTATAATTTTCAAAAGTCGCCAGGTTCAAGATCACTGACCCTGATAACATCAATGAGCTTATTCAACTGCTTGATCACCTGTTCAAGCACATGGCCATCACCTGATACGACAATGGTCATCCTGGACATATCAGGATTGTCAGTTACTCCAACTGCAAGGCTTTCTATATTAAAACCCCTGCGGCTGAATAATCCTGCCACTCTTGTTAAGACCCCGGATTTGTTTTCCACAAGTACTGCAAGTGTATGTTTCAATTTCAGGCCTCCAGGTCAAGTATTTCATTTATAGCTGCCCCGGCCGGTACCATGGGTGACACATTCTCTTCCCGCTCAACTACAAAATCTATTACAGTTGGCCGGCCCGAATCAACGGCTTCCTTTAATGCCGGTCCCACCTCTTCTGGTTTAGTAACCCTAAGACCAAGCGCACCATATGCCTCTGCCAACTTGACAAAGTCAACACTGTTATCAATATTAGTAAATGAATACCTCTTATCAAAGAACAGGTCCTGCCACTGCCTGACCATGCCTAAGAACCCGTTGTTCAGGATAGCCACTATGACCGGTATATCGTTCTTCACTACTGTGGCAAGTTCCTGACTGTTCATCTGGAAGGAACCATCCCCTGCGATGTCAAAGACTACTTTATCAGGGCATCCCTTCTTGGCACCCATGGCAGCCGGGAAACCGAATCCCATAGTCCCCAGTCCGCCCGATGATATAAATGTCCTCGGCTGGGAATATTTAAAGTATTGGGCAGCCCACATCTGGTTCTGGCCAACCTCTGTTACTATGATGCTATCCGGGTACAATTCATTTATCTGCTCAACAATATACTGTGGTTTCAATGTCTCATCCATGAGGTACTTCAGTGGGTATTGCTGTTTCCATTTTTCTACCTTCTTGATCCATTGGGTGGTTGTGGATTTGCTTTTCTTTAACTCACCAATAAATTCCACGAGCATCTTTAGTATAGATCTTGCATTGCCCACGATAGGTATGTCCACACGTACATTCTTACTTATCTCGGCCGGGTCTATATCGATATGAATTATCCTGGCATTGGGAGCAAAGGAATCTACCTTGCCTGTAACCCTGTCATCAAACCTGACACCTATAGCTATCAGCAGGTCAGATTCCTGTATCGCAAAGTTGGCATATTTGGTGCCGTGCATCCCCGGCATACCTACACATAATGGATGGGTATCAGGAAAAGCACCTTTGGCCATCAGTGTGGTGGTCACAGGTGCATTGATGGCCTCTGCCAGTTCAAGTAACTCCTTGCTGGCATTTGATGAGATTATACCTCCACCAACGTATATGACAGGACGCCTGGCTTTTATAATGGCTTCAGCGCCACGTTTTATCTGTTGTTTGTGCCCGGTTATCACTGGCTTATATCCTTTCAGGTCCACTTTGTCAGGATATTCAAAATCTATCTCGTCAGTGGTTACGTCTTTCGGAATATCTATCAGGACAGGCCCCTGTCTTCCGGTAGAGGCGATGTGGAACGCTTCCTTGATTATCCTGGGCAGGTCGTTCACATCTGTTACAAGGTAATTGTGCTTTGTGATGGGGAGAGTGATGCCTGTAATATTTGCTTCCTGGAAAGCATCGTTCCCGATAAGCGGCCTGGGTACCTGGCCTGTGATGGCAACCATTGGAACAGAATCCATGTAGGCATTGGCTATGCCTGTAACCAGGTTGGTGGCTCCCGGGCCGGAAGTTGCCAGGCAGACACCCACTTTACCTGTGGCACGGGCATATCCATCTGCTGCATGTGCTGCAGCCTGTTCATGCCTGACCAGTATATGGTCTATGTCTGCATCATACAATTCATCATAGATAGGCAATAGTACGCCGCCCGGATACCCGAACATAACTTCGACTTTCTCAGCGTACAGGGATTCTATAAGGGCTCTTGCGCCCGTCATCCTGGTTTTTTTACCCATCTATTTGTTCCTCCGATTATTTTTTTCATCCATGAGGTATTTCAATAAATATAGTATCAGAGGTGATAGTTTTACTACATTAATGTTATTATCACAGTATCACAGCCCTATTTCATGAGCCGGTTAATCCCTTCAAGAACAGCTTCCACAGATGCCATGATAATATCAGTCCTTGCACCCCTGGCAGTGATCACCTTGCCGTCCTTGTTCAGTTTTACCCAAACCTCTACCAGGGCATCAGTTCCACCGGTAATGGCATCAACATGATATTCTTCCAGCCTGATATCGGCAACACCTGCTATGCCTTTACGCAGGGCTGCAATGGCCGCATCCACAGGACCATCTCCCACACCAGCCTCCACTATCTCGACTCCGTTGACTTTCATCTTAATAGAAGCAGTTGGTGTGACCATATTACCTGAAACCACTGTCAATTCTTCCAGCTTGACCTTTGGTTCACAGGTGATGTTCAGTACTGTTTCGGCTATGATCTCCAGGTCTGCATCTGTAACATGTTTTCCTTTATCACCAAGCTCCTTTATCCTGGTCACGATCTCATTCAGCTGTTCATCACTTACATCAAGACCCAGCTCTTTCAATGCCAGTATAACCGAACTCTTGCCCGCATGTTTGCCAAGCACGATCTTTCGCTGCCTGCCAATGGTTTCGGGTTTCATGGGTTCATAGGTGGATGTGTCAGCTATCAGGCCGTGGACGTGGATACCTGCTTCATGGGTGAAGGCGTTGCCACCCACAATGGCCTTATTTGGGGCCACCGGGATGCCTGTTAGTCTGCTCACAAGCCTGGAGGTTGTGTATAATTCATCCAGTTTGATTTTTGAGGAATAACCGTAGAGGTTTTCCAGACCCATTACAACCTCTTCAAGAGATGCATTGCCTGCCCTCTCACCTATGCCGTTGATAGTAACATGTGCTTCTGATGCACCGGCTCTCAGGGCCGATATTGTATTGGCGGTCGCAAACCCATAATCATTGTGGCAGTGTATTGCTACGGGCTTGCTTAGGGTTGAGAGTTCCTTGAATATCTCGTAGGTCTTTTCAGGGACCAGCAGTCCCACAGTGTCACAGAACACGACCCTGTCAGCTCCGGCCTCAATACCTTCACTGTAGAGGGACCTCAAAAAGCCCATATCTGCCCGCGAGGCGTCCTCACCGCTAAGTTCCACGATGAGGCCGTGGTCTTTGGCATACGCTGTGGCATCCAGGGCCATCTGTTTCACAGTTTCCCTGTCTTTTTTAAGCTTGGTTTGGATATGCAGGTCAGACACCGGTACGACCAAGTGGATTGAATCCACATCGCATTCCAGTGCAAGATCTATATCTTCATTGCGTACCCGGCAGTAACTGCAGATCTCAGCATTCAGCCCCTCATTGGCAACGGCACGTATGGCCTCTCTCTCACCTTCGGAAGTGATTGCAGAACCAGCTTCGATAATATTGACACCAAGGGTATCAAGTTTGTGTGCAATTAACAACTTATCTTTAGTCGAAAGCGATACTCCCGGGGTCTGTTCGCCATCCCGGAGTGTTGTATCTAAAAATCGGATATCTCTATTGACAAATAAAACGATCCCTTCTTGCCATAATTTATCACCTATTTAAGTAAGGTTAAAATAATGTTAAGTTATAAAAAAGTATCGAAGTTTTAAAAAAAAAGAAAAAGCACAGGCCGACATTTGCCGGCCTGTTTTTTTACACTTATCATATTTTATCTATGATCGTGCCTATGGCCGAGCCGCCGTTATCTGTGATTGGGCGGGCGTTGAATCTGTTCATTGCGGCTCCAACTGCCGCTCCTTCCTTCTGGCCTTCATTTATGCCATAGGACTGGGGACCCAGGATCTGGGCGGACTGGACACCGGTCATGATAGCCATGACACGTATTCTGCCTTCATATTCTTTATTGACCCTTGCACCCCAGATGACATTTGCCCTGTCATCCAGTTCATAGGTAAGAGATTCTGCGACTGCTTCTGCCTCGGACAGTGTAAGGTCAGGACCGCCAGTGATGTGTACCAGGCATCCTGTGGCACCTCTGTAATCAACATCCAGCAGCGGATGGTTCAGTGCTGCACGCACTACATTGTCGCCTCTTTCCTGGCTCTTTGCCTCGCCGACAAGCATTACTGCTACGCCGCCGCAGCCCATGATGGTCTTGACATCAGCATAGTCCAGGTTGATCAATGAAGACTGGGTAATGGTCTCGCTAATACCTTTTACGGTCTCAGCTATCAACTGGTCCATGACAGAAAATGCCTGTTCGATCGGCAGGTTGGGTACATAGTCCAGCAGTCTGTTATTATCCAGCACCAGCACTGTATCTGCGGCTTTCCTGAAGGTCTCAAGACCTTCTTCGGCTTTGATCAACCTTGCCCTTTCAACCCTGAAGGGGCTTGATACCATGCCGACTACAATGGCATCCTGTTGTTTGGCGATCTCAGCTACAATAGGTGCAGTACCTGTGCCTGTTCCGCCGCCCATGCCTGCTGTAATAAAGACCAGGTCTGCGCCCTTCAGAACTTCTTCCAGGGTCCCTCTTGCAAGTTCGGCTGCTTTGCGGCCAATTTCAGGATAGCCGCCTGCACCAAGTCCCCTGGTAAGGGATTTGCCTACAAGGATCTTTTTATCTGCCTGGATCATGTCCAGGTGCTGTTTGTCTGTATTGATGGCAATAGTCTCTGCGCCGCTGACTCCCATATTATAGAGCCGGTTGATTGTGTTATTGCCTGCTCCGCCGCAACCCACTATGACAATCTGCGGGTCGCCGAAGTCGTCACACATTTCTTCTATCTGTCTTGACTCCCTGAGGAGTTTTTCTTTTTCTGTGTGTTTCAATGCTTCTTGTACAATAGTTTCCATTTTATATTCATCCCCTGCAAATTTATACGACCTAAGCCGTACCTATCCGTTCCAGTAATTGCATGTTACGGAGTAGTTTATCACTTCTTTGATCTATCAGGTCCCGTATAGCCGCCCTGATTGCTTCACTTGTGGACGGAAATTCACCCATGTTTACCATGACGTCGATCATTTCTAATTGCTTCTCGGGGAGCCTTATTGTTATTCTTTCCATCGGGGTTTACTCCCTTAATGTAATAATTTTGTCAGACGTATGTCAGACATATGGCTGACATATGTCTGCTATTTGTCTGACAAAAGTATGACCTCTGTATGCTATATGTCTGACAATAATAATATATATAGTTTACGCAGGGTTGGCCTTTGGATCAAAATCACTTATCTTGCCCTTACGTAGCCAATGATGTATTCTGCTCAATATGAAATACGTGGACTGTTGGTGTTGGTGAATTAGATTGTCACATTATTTTTCACCCACTTATTACCATAAGTAATATATATAATGCAATTTTATTACAGTATATGTGATTACCATGGCTGGTAAAACAATAGAGGACATCAATGCTAAAATCGCTGACGGCAGCGTTCATGTAGTAACGGCAGAAGAGATGCCGGACATCGTGGCAGAACTGGGGCCGGATGGCGCTGCAAAGGAAATAGATATAGTTACTACAGGTACTTTCGGGGCCATGTGCTCATCCGGTGCCTTTTTCAATTTGGGGCATTCTGACCCCCCCATCAAAATGCAAAAGGTGTGGCTCAATGACGTAGAGGCCTATGCCGGTCTGGCTGCTATCGATGCCTACATAGGCGCAAGCCAGCTCAGTAAGAGCAGGGGCATGGAGTACGGAGGAGCCCATGTAATAGAGGACCTTGTGGCAGGTAAGTCCATAGATATCCATGCCACAGCCTACGGCACCGACTGCTATCCCCGCAAGGTGCTGGATACTACTGTGACAATAGACGACATAAACCAGGCGACAATGTGTAATCCCAGAAACGGTTACCAGAAGTACAATGTAGCTACCAACTGCTCGGACCGTACCTTGTATACATATATGGGAACACTCCTGCCCGACTGCGGTAATGTCACATATTCGGGGGCAGGGGTACTCTCGCCAATATACAACGACCCCACTTACCAGACCATAGGCCTGGGGAGCCGCATTTTCCTGTGCGGAGGCCAGGGGTATGTGACCGGACAGGGGACCCAGCACGACCCGGCCAATAATTTTGCGACAATGATGGTACAGGGCGACCTGAAGCAGATGGACAAAAAATACGTAAGGGGTGCCACCTTCCACGGATATGGTACATCCCTGTACGTGGGTATCGGCATCCCAATACCTATTTTAAACGCTGATATCGCAAAGGCAACTGCAGTGACCGATGCTGATATCACTGTTGACGTGCTGGACTACGGCGTGGCGCGCAGGAGCAGGCCTGTACTGCGCCAAGTTACCTATGAGGAATTGAAATCAGGCATGATAGATATCAATGGCAGGGAGATCACAACGTCCCCCATGTCCAGTTTTCATGATGCCAGAGCCATTGCCGGGGAATTGAAGGACTGGATACAAAAGGGGACGTTCTATCCGACGCTTCCTGTGGAGAGGTTGCCCGGCACTGGTGTGGAGTGCAAACCTATGAAGCAGATAGGTGAACAGCCCACAGTAGCTGATGTGATAGCCAAGCGGGTAATCACCATTCAGCAGGGGCTGACAGTGGAGGATGCTGCAAAGGTGATAATGGAAGGCAATTTCAACCACCTGCCTGTGGTGTCGGATAAGGGCCGGTTGGTTGGAATTATCACGGCATGGGATATTGCCAAGGCTGTGGCAAAGAACAAGCGGGACAAACTGGATGATATCATGACCAGGGCTGTGGTCACTGCTGATGCCAACGAACCCATCGATATAGTGGCACGAAGGCTGGAGCAGCATAATATCAGTGCCCTGCCTGTGGTGGATAAGCACAGCAGGGTAATGGGTATCATCACCAGTGATGATATCAGTAAACTGGTGGCCAGGAGGTAGGAGATATGAAGATTACATTACATGTAACTCCTGATATTACTCCAAGACCTTTGGTAGCAGAGGTGATACTGGAGACCAGGGTATTGCTGAACATTGACTGGGCGAGTGTGAAACCAAAAGGCGGAGGTGGCGAAGTTGCAATAGACGTGCCACATGACCAGTACGACCAGGTTGCAGCAGCTTTTGAGAAGCGCGGTGCCACTATAACGGCACTGGTGCAGCCTGTTATCAAGGACGATGACGAGTGCGTGAATTGCGGTGCATGTATCTCGGTGTGTCCTACAGGTGTGATATCCTTCAGGGACGACTGGAGTGTACAGATGGACCTGGAAAAGTGTGTGCAGTGTGGTGCGTGTGTGACTATGTGTCCCCATGCTGCGTTGAAGGTTGGGAAGTACTGAATATTGTCTATGTTGGATTGAGTACTGCCAGATGAGTACTGCTGAATGGATTGCAAGTGTTAAGACATGTGTCCCTTTAGTAAATCTTACTTATCCCTGCATGGCTGGATGGGGGCAGACAGCAGATCAATACGAACCGCAGAGTGCGCGGAGGAACGCAGAGAAAGCTAAAAATGCTCTGCGCACTTGCGTCCTCTGCGGTTCCAAAGTTCACATGAATCTACAAGGCTGGCTGCCACCCTGCCGCCCTGACGGGCTGCGGTGGCAGGGTAAAGTGCAGATAGCGAGCGGCAGGTGAACGTAAGAAGAGGTGGGGCTGGACAGCATTTCAATGTGAACCGCAGATGGACGCAGATACACGCAGATACACGCAGATTGAAGGTTACTGCTAAGTATTTCACCGCAAAGAGCGCAAAGTTCGCAAAGACGTTGTAACCTTAACTTTGCGTTCTTTGCGTACTTTGCGGTGCAGTATTTTATTAAAATTATATTTTAACAGCCATGGCGGTGGCCACACCACATCCCACATCCCCAACCTACGCTCAGCGCATGAGCACCCACACCCGGTCCGCAGCGCCAGCGCCAGGGCCGGGAAGCGGGGCAAGTGTAGCGAAGGCAACAAAGGCAACAAAGGCCGCACAGGCGAGCGAAAATGGCAGGCGGCATGAAAGTAGAAAAAAGGGATGGGGTGTGGAATTTACACTTTAAAATTAGTTTTGAAATAAATTTTTTTAACTAAGTTATGGAGATTGAACGTTTTTTTCGCTGCTCTTTGATGAGCTTCAATCTTTATACCTCGGAAGTAATCCATCTCCCAAAAAGAAAAATAATCAGAATATCTATTTTAAATTATCATTATTTAAAGTCCCACTTTTATCGAAAAACTAAATAGTATATGAATCTAACTTATAATTATAATGTTGCAACAGACATCCGAAAAAGAGTCATTTAAGATGACTAGAAAGAAAAAATTCGATGCCGGGACGGCTGATGATCAGTTACAGGAGTTATTTAACTTTCAAAACAAATATAAAATCCCGGAGGACGCACCCCCAGGTATTATAATCAGTACTGATGAACCAGACAAAAAAAAAGACAATGTCATTTATATTGTAAGCGACCTCCATATGGGGGTCCATACAAAAAACAGGATTATCAAGACACAACAAACAAACCAATCAGTAGATGTGATAAGTGACTGGAATGTGGACAAGTCAGATTCTAATTTATTTGATAAATACCAGGCATCAAAATTTGTAAAATGGCTGGAGTTTATTGAGAACGAATTAAATGAACTCTCGGAAAAGCACCAAAACAAGTCCCAAGATTGTCATTTAATAATAAATGGAGACTTCCTTGATCTATGGCAGGCAAAGGCTCCAACGATCATCCCAAATTTGAAGGTTTCCAATACGGATGATGATAATTTGACTCGTGATATCCCTTATTCATACAAAAACAGGATAGATGAAATATTTGATATGTATGTATATAGATACACTATTTATTTGGATTATAATGAAGATGGGCAGAAAATGATAGAGGGGAAAGGATATTGGGATGTCGTTTGTTCCAATCCAAATTATAAAGTCCTCCAGGCCCTGCTCAGATTTGCGTGCGGGAAAAATAGAAAAGTAATATATTTAATTGGAAATCACGATGATCCTCTTTATACTGGTAATAACGATAACGACCCTGCCTATGGTAATAAGCCATGTCCGAACGCAGAGATATTACGCCAGTACCTGATCCAAAAACTTGATGGAATAAGGAAAAATGAAGGCCTGCCGGAAATAGCACTGTCAAACATCCAAATAGGACGGTTTTATTGGAATCGGGAGATAGGTGTTTATGCCGAGCATGGCCATATCTTTGATAAAGAAAACTGGAAACAAACTGATT
The DNA here is from genome assembly GCA_030600695.1 of Methanosarcinales archaeon. Classification (GTDB taxonomy): domain Archaea; phylum Halobacteriota; class Methanosarcinia; order Methanosarcinales; family Methanocomedenaceae; genus Methanocomedens_A. The sequence continues at coordinate 10,829 of JAUVLO010000047.1, forward strand.
CTGATGGATGTCTAAGTCAGCATTTCAATGAAGGGATTTTTGCCGAGCTCAAAGAAACAACAGGAATCCACTCTTTACGTTACGTGGATAATGTACCTCATGACGAGATTATTAAATATTTAAAGTGTTTAGCAAGATACAAAATAACAAAATGGAGACATTATAATAAATTACCAGCTCATGAAAAAAGCTTTCAAAAAATTGCTGAAAAAATTTTACTGGCTGGTAGTCGGATCGAGGGAGGATTATGGAAGATGGTCATTGCTGAATTTTTGGATCTAATAACTCCTGCTGATGAATTTATTAAAATGGGAATAGATGAATTGGAACATTTTTCTAAAATGAAGAATGAAAAATATATGGATAAAGCAGCATTACTTGCGAAAATAACCGGTACACAAGTTCTGACGTTCGGGCACACACACAATCATAACTTCAGAAGGTCAAAAAACTGGGTTTATGTAAATACAGGTGAATGGATTACTAATGTTAAGTTTGTCAAATCCCGAAGACGTTTGAGAACATCCCACCAAAAAAAACACTGTAAACTCATACGAAACAATGAAGGCGAAGATCACTATTTAAAAATATATACTTCTTCAGATGAAAATATGTTGTCTGTTCAACTTGATTGCTGCAAATAAAAGACATTAATTTGATTAAAAACATTCACAGAAGCGCAGTTTAAGTGCGATTGCGAGTGGGAGGAGAGGGATGAATGAATGAATGAATATAGGCTGGAATCATATTCCTGATCAGTGCTGTATTCTTGCATTTTCTGTTCTCCACACCCTGGCCACACAAATCCACAAGGCTGGCTGCCACCCTGCCGCCCTGACGGGCTGCGGTGGCAGGATAAAGTGCAGATGTGGGGTAGCGGCAGTTCAGGTTCAGGAAGTTCTGTCAGTTGATGGATAATACACCCCCTATCAGTGCAAAAGATATGCAGGAATACTTTGCAACAGGAAATAATTTTATAAAACCGGGCGTTGCGGGAACATATCCGGATGTTCTGTGTGTATTGGAATTAGATGTTGAGGAGCAATTCTATCAATCATGTTGCGTATCTCGTTTCCGGATGCATGTCCTGAAGCGTGAGCTGAAAATAACTGTATCCCAAAGTGTTCAAGCCAGTTTTTCTTTCTTTCTTCGTCAAGGTCCATATCATCAGAGAATGGTTCACAAGACGATTTTATCCATATTGCATTGTGCATCTGGAGATCTATCAATTGATTGATCCCCCACAGGTTTATCGATACAATATACTTTTGCGGATTGTTCCGGAGTTCCTCTGAGGTGATAGAATTCGACCTGAAAAGAAAATCCCGTTCCCACTGAAAATAATCTTTCTCTACCAGCGATTTCTCTATCCCGGTTTTACAAAGCAGTCCCCAGCTCTTCTTTGGTACCAGGATTTTCACATCATCTATGGAGAATGGAGATAAATTCCCCATCGCTTCGATGAGATAAGCGAGTTTCAAACCCACAACAAATTCCCTGCCATTTGTTTTTGCGGCATCAAATATGCTTTTAACCCTGTCAAGATCTCGTACCGGATGCTCCACAAAGACAAGTTCCTTTGAGGAAGCAACAATTTTTCCAATCTCGTCCTTAACACTTTGTTCACTATCGATCTCATTGCTATCGATCCGTGTCCCTTCACACAATAACCATTTCGGACTACATTTTGCAGCTTTTTCCACAAACCTTTCACTTGACTCCCGGTTGTAACCGTGGAATCGAATATCACCGGTATAGACTATGTTCCCTTCATCCGAATAGATGATAAAACCACATGCACCTGGCAGTGAATGATCAACTGGAAACATTTCTATCTCCAGACTACCGACACGTACTCTCTTCTCAGGTTCCATTATGTGAAAATCTCTTTCATGAACATATTCACTGTTCTTTTTAGTGACGCGTGATAGATTTCCTTTTTCATTCTCATAGAAAACAAATGTTTCACATGCTGTGGTCAGATCCGAGGTTGTACCAGTTCCTGTTTTTTCAAGGCATTGTAATATGATATTTGTTGCTTTGGTGCAGTAGATCGGAATGTCGAACCGTAAAAAGTGTATATATTGTGCATGGTCCGCATGGGCATGGGAGAGGAAGAGAGCATCGATTTCCCTTTTTTCGGGAGGTCTTCCCATGTGCTTGAGATAATCCCCCCTATAGATTCCTTTAACGTCCGGGAGCAAGCCCATTTCCAGATAATCTGTTAGAGCTGTACATTTTCTTGGATTTAAAAACTCGGAAAAGTATTTCGAATTTTGACTGAAACTCATTCCAAAATCCAGCAGGATACTTGTACCTTTGTGTTCCACAAATATTTTATTGCCGCCGATCTCGGTACTGCCACCCATGACATCTATTGAAACCATTTACTTCAAACCTCTCGCAATGTTGTTCACTGGAACTTTCTTGATCATTTCATCAGCGTATGCCAGCATTATTATCTCCCATCATTTTCTAATGCTCTTTGTGCACCACGCACTTCGGCTTAATACCTGACTTTGAAAGATAAACCTATCTACTAACTGTTGAACTGGAAACGGTTTTGAAGGAGACCTGATTCGAGAGTTTTATTTAAAAATTTGTGGTGGCAACAAAAAACGATAGTGGGTGGGCTTGTTTTTTGGGATATTTCAAAGTCAGGTACTATGAAACGCACTTTCCGCACGTCTTTCATCAAACATAATATTTTTCGCATTCTTTTCCCATCAGACTCAAAATATCCCATAATTCATCAGTCATATTTGCCACCCTTTTCTCAACAGTTCCATCACGTGGAATTTCCAATTCCG
>JAUVLO010000004.1 GCA_030600695.1 Methanosarcinales archaeon
GAGACCATCGCATTATTTCATGACATCGGTCGCTTTGAACAATTCAGGACCTATGGCACTTTCAATGATAAGGTATCGGAAAACCACGCAACTCTCGGGCTGAAGGTTTTAGAAGAAACAAACGTATTAAGCCGGCTCACAAAAACACAACGCTCCATCGCTTATAAAGCCATAGGCTATCACAATGTACGTAAACTTCCCGAGCCAGCAGACGAAAACCCTGATTGTTTACTGTATTCAAAACTATTACGGGATGCGGATAAATTGGATATATGGAGGGTTGTGACAACTTATTATGCACAACGTCATGAGCATCGCAACACTGCATTGGAGCTTGAACTTCCTGATACACCTGAATATTCACTTTATCTTGTTGAAGATATCCTTAACAACCGGGTTTCAAATTCCCATGCCCTGAAAACATATAATGATATGAAACTCATGCAACTGGGTTGGATATTTGACATTAATTTTGCCCGGACATTCCTTTACATTCAACAAAGGCAGATCATTGAGAAAATCATTGCCACACTGCCCGATACTGAAGATATTCGAAAAATTCAAAACCACTTAAAAGAATATCTGGAAAAAAAAGGTAATTCCTGATCCCAAATATAAAAGGGACACTGTATCATATTTCAGTTTTGTTCACGTATAGGAAATTATAAACGCATTTCGATATCGATATAGTTAATTTTTATTGGTCTCAATCAAATCTTTTGACAGGATTTACAGGATTGGAACGTATCCTGTCAATCCTGTCTAAAATTTCCAATTTATTGAGATATGGATTTCACGTTGCATCGTCTGTGCATATTGAATAGTCGCCGCCGCCAACAGTTGAAATATATATTCTGTGTAATTTTTAAGACGCATAGTACACAGAGACACACAGAGCGTTTTTTCCCATACTCTGCGTACTTCTGCGCACTCTGCGGTTAATATCGAATTGATTCCAGGCCCTATTGGTTCTTTCAATCACCCTGCCACCGCAGCCCGCAAGGGCGGCAGTGTGGCAGCCAGCCTTATGGATTCGTGCGAGTTTGGAACCGCAGATAAACGCGGATGAACGCAGATATTATAGCTAAAATTTGATTATATTTAAATTTACACTGCATAATTATAATTAAAACCCACAATCGCCGTTATCTGTGTTCATCTGTGTTCATCTGTGGTTAATACTGAAATAAATATAGTTGGCGTCCTTTCTGCACTAACCCACTCCTAAACTGATGCCTTCGTACGGGTGCCCATGCGCTGAGTGTGGGGCACGGGAGTGAATAGTAGAGTGTGCTGCCAGCAGCGGCTATGGCTGTGAAAATATATAATTTATGAAATACTGTACAGCAAAGCACGCAAAGTAAAGGGCACAACGTCTTTGCGAACTTCGCGCTCTTTGCAGTGAAACACTTAACGGCACCCTTCAATCTGCATGCCTCGGTGGTTAATATTGAAATGATTGCCAGCCACAGTCCCATTATATGCTCTCACGCCCCCCTCCTGTGCTGGTGCCTGGATGCGGGGCATATGCGCTGGACGCGTAGATTGGGATTTAATAATAGTGGGATCCCCCGCGCTAAAGCGTGCGTTGATCAGTAAAAAAAGTCAATAGACGTTTCCACGAACTCCGATATCTTCAATAATTACTGTATTTTTATCACTCTCTATTCTATAGACGATTCTATACTTCCCAACGCGCAAACGAAACTTGCCCGCCAATTCCCCTTTTAACATTTTAATGTTCTTACCGGAAGCAGGTTTTTCCAGTAATGTTTCAATTGCACGATTAATTCTCGCTGTATTTTTATCATCGAGTTTGTTATAGAATTTAACAACTCGATCGTGAAGAAGGATTTCATACATGGCGTTTCACTTTGTTCCATGAAGTGAATTCCTGCATTTTACCCATCTCCCATGCCTGATCAGCAGTTCTAATATTTCGCATTGACTCTTCATCAGCAAGAATTTCAAGGGTAGCATCAAGTTCTTCTTTTTGTTCGAGATATTCGATAAAATCGAGAACTACTTTTAATCTATCAGGTGATAAGACATCCAACTTTTCAATTGCTTTTCTTTTATAATTAACTACATGAACTGCCATTATCTTGCCTCCTGTTATAGAAACTGAATTAATTAATATTAATACTATGCAATAGGTTGCCTCATAATCTCATTAAAGTGAGAACTTTGCCACCAACTTCCATTATGTACGATATATCTGCCCGACCATAGACGGTCTGGTTTGCCTCCCTGCGGGTGCCCATGCGCTGAGTGTGGGGCACGGGAGTGAATTGTGGAATGTGCTGCCGGCGGCGGCCATGGCTGTTGAAATATATAATTTATGAAATACTGCACCGCAAAGCACGCAAAGGACGCAAAGTTAAGGTCACAACGTCTTTGCGAACTTCGCGCTCTTTGCGGTGAAACAATCAACAGCACCCTTCAATCTGCGTGTATCTGCATGCCTCTGCGTTTTATGCTACCCAGCCTTGGCCCGTTCCCCCCACTTCTCCACTCTCCCGCCGCCCGTCATTCTGTATTTGTCCACATCTCAAAACATATAGATCAAGCTTAAATAGATTTATATATAATTCATACATATGAGTATAATGATGATTGTGGGCGGGTACAATTTTTATAACTAACCCCCACTCCCAAACCCCCGCTCACAAATTCATCATTTGTGGAACTAATGAAGTGGTGTTTTTTTAAACCATGGATTGTTGTGATATTCCTGATTGCCAACTTTAGTAAACCAGATAATGTCTATGTTGCACTACACATCAAGAGAATTTATCTGTTTTGCAGCCTCAGTGAACATCTGGTCTCCAAAGTTCTCAATGTTAGAAACAGGTTGACCAGCATGTACATCAACCATTATGAAATATTCATCCTTCACAGTTTCTCCGTGATAACAATAAAGGTCGTCACTGATCGAAGCTATGTAATAATTACTGGACATTCCGCCAATGGGAAGGAAAGATGAATCTGAAAGTATATCCCAATATATGTGTAATCCGTTACTGCGGCTGGGTCTTATTTCTGCAATTTGCTGGACATAACCCTTCCACAGCCAAAATGTGACATTTCCTTTAATAAGAGGAATAATATTCCACTGAGAAGAATAATAATCCAGGACCTGGTTTGCAGCCTCAGGACTTTCCATTTTATAAACTAAATATTCCACTTCAAAATTAGTTGAAGTACCGTTGCTTAAATATAAAACACCGACTTTATCAACCACCTGTGATTCGAATTGCCAGTTAGTCTCATCATTCATGGAGTCCATTCTGGTCGTATCTAATTGTACCCGCCTCATCCCACTGATATTATCAGGGAAAAACCGGGCAAATTCCGGTTTAAGAACAGGTTCAGGTATATTACCGGTAAATAATACAGGCTGGATGTCAGTACTTATACCAGGTTGTATACCAGGAGGTGGCGGGCCTGTAGGATAATCTGCCTGATTGGTTCCGCCGCCGGATAGCAGGTATGCGATCACCAGTAATAATCCGGCAATGATAGCTATGTATGGTAGATTGTTGGCCGGTCCTTTACTGCTATCTGTCTTTGCTGTCTTTGGAATCTGCTCACTGTGGTTATTCCGGGCAGTATCTTCTGTTTTTTTAGTACTTCGTTTCTTTTTAGCCAAAAATATCACTTTTTTTCATTTGATAACGACATCATAATTACACATTTATTAATAAGAGTTTTGTGACAGCGAATATCAGGTCACCATACAAAACAGCTACAAAGAACCCAAGTGTAATGGGTATCATGAACGGCAGGCCCGGAGTAACCCATACCCGCCTGTCAATCAGGCCCTCGGCAGCGAATCCTTCAAGTTCTTTAACAGTTTCCTCGTCGATACTTGCCCCCCCGCGCCTGAACTTTGTATAAAATTCACCCTCAAGGAGATAACATTCTTCGATCAACTTGATATGTCTGCCCAGCAAATTTGAAATGTCTGTCTTAAACCCAACAAAGAGATACGCTGGCCGTTTCATGATCTCGCCTGGTTTTAAGGTGAACAGGTTATAGAAAAACAGGAACAAGGGTACCACTACGGTCAGCAGGACAGAATTCCCAAATACACTAAAAGCGAAAAGATCGATAAGGGGCACGCCATTCAATGGCATCAGCACTCCGAACAGTTCAATTGTTGGGTAAACGGGTATAATAATAGCCAGGACGATCAGGCTCTTGGCATCGGCTCCTCCAAAAGCACCGAACTGGAATAAGATATAGACAAATACGAATATTACACCCGCTGAAAACAAAAGCCTGACCAGGGCAGGTATCCCACCGTTTATAATATCATATGTAACAAAAATGAGGGCACCTGCCAGCATTACTTTCCAAAGCTGGTTAGATACACGCCTTGTCAGGATATCCGTATAGCAGGAATACAGTAAAAATGGAGTACAATACAGTATTTTCAACAAGTCAATAAAAACCATTGTATCTACCATTTTATTTTTCAATTATATCAATTATATCTATAATACGCATCAGTGGGTAATCCAGTGATTGGTCGTATTTTAGTCCAACTGTTGCCGTTGTGCCGCCAAAAGTGATCCTGGCCTCCACGTCCAGCATCCGGCCTTCCAGTTCGCAGTACCTGAACTTCTCACCGGTCCTGCTGGCGACCATGTCCCTGTCTATCGTTACCAATATTTTTTCAACATAGGGCTGCACTGATATGCTTTCCTGTATGGCCTGCTCCAGGCTGTCTACAGTACTTATATTTACCGGAGCGCCTGTGAACTGGTGATACAGGGCACCCAATTTGATGCCTGCCTCAAATAATGCGTTGTCCCTTTCACTTATAACCATGGTTAGCAACTTACAAGTGAAAATATAAACCATTTGCTGTTTAATACCAGGCAGTGACATGGATGGGTATCCGGCAGTCCGGGGGTGCAAAGTGGATGTTATGCTGGTTAGCTGCCGGGTGCCCATCTCGCTCAACTCCGCCCCCGGCCCCCTTGTTCACGGCATACAGGGCGGGCTGGCAGGCGTTTTTGTGGTGCCTTGTGTATGCATGGGTGTCAGTGCCCGGACCTCATATTCTACTGTAGAACGATGGGGATTCATGTTCTGTTGGTTGGTGGGGGGGCAGATGTCGCCATATTTATATCTAAAAACAACTAATTAATTGCAAGGTGAAAATATTGATTTTTAAGGTAGTTCTGGAATTAGCTGAAGAGGGTGGCTATGTAGTATATGTACCTTCTCTTCCCGGATGTATTTCTGAAGGTGATAGTAAAGAAGAAGCACTAGAGAACATCAAAGAGGCTATAGAACTATATTTGGAACCAACCGAAAATCCTGTTTTAGCTTACAGTGCCGAACTCGCTGAAGTTGCTGTCTAGGCAGGTATGCCAAATGAAGTTACCAGTCGTTTCAGGCGAGAAGGCAATTAAGGCATTTTTAAATGCTGGTTTTGTAAAAGTCAGGCAGCGTGGAAGCCATGTAAGATTGGAAAAGATTGAAGGTAATGATATAATTAAACTTACAGTTCCATTACATAATCCAATGAAGAAAGGGACTCTGAGCAGATTAATTAAAGATGCTGGTTTAACAATCGATGAATTTGTTAATCTGTTGTGATTTTATACCCTACCCCTGCCACCGCAGCCCTTCAGGGGCAGCAGGTGGCAGCCAACCTTGTTGATTCGAATAAGCCTTGAACTTATTCCGCCCCCTCTATTCTTCGGCTTTCCTGCCGCCCATCTCGCTGCGCCCTACCCTGGCGTTCATCTGGCATGCAGAACGGGCTGGCTGGCGCTTTGCTTTAATAGTGTCTCGTGGATGCATGGGTGTCAGTGTCCGGACCTCACTCTACCGTGGGACGATGAGTCTTGGTCTAAGAAGTTCCGCAGTACTGGCAAACCCATAGCATATGGTCGGAAAATAAGAGTATAACAAAATATTAAGTGCACCGACCGGGATTCGAACCCGGGTAGTGGGCTTGGAAGGCCCAAGTCATAGCCGCTAGACCATCGGTGCGCAAGGGAATTGTACTTCCTGTATAGTCTTATTCGATTTAATTGTTGCGGATGTTTACATTATTTCCCTGGAATTTTGCATTTGAAAGATTATTTACATGCCGCCGCCAGACAATAACCTCCTGCTCCCCTTGATTTTTCAAATAATCGTTGAAATTGATCAAATCCAAATATCAATCAGGTGCTACACCAGTTTCAACTTGCCCACGACCTTGTCCAGTTTCTCAACAGGTCCGGGCCCGATACCCAGTACAGTAACGGTCCCAGGTGGTATCTGGGTAAGTCCGGCATCAGTGATAAGGGCAGTAGACAGCCCTTCCCTGCGTGCCGACTCCTTCAACAGAAATAGGTCCTGCAGCGTGCCGGTCTTAAGTACGACCTTCTTCTGCCCGTCCTTCATCCAGGAATCACGTTCCTTCTTATCAGCAAAATCAGAGGCGGTTACGGCTGCATGTGCCACCTGTACAGCCAGCTTGCCTTTTGAAAGTTTAAGGTCATCACGGGTTACGATACACTGCTTGTATTCAGTCATTGATGAGCATCCCATCCTTATCGAATTTCAATGAGTTCGTAGTTCGCTGGTGCCATTCTTCACCAAGCTTCAAGGCTTCATCCCTGTTGAAATCACCTATCTCCACATCCTCGTCAGTGAATCCGGATATGGACGACATAGGTATGTACAGTTTCTCAGCCCCGTGCTTGAACACAAGATTCCCGGCATCAATGGAAATAGTCTCACCGATCCTCTGCCCGTGCTGCACCACGAACTTGCAGAGTATGTCCTGTTTTGATATGGGTTTTTCCTCATCCTGCCCCTGGTCGGGTGGTTGGGATTGAGGAGCTCTTAGTGGTTCGGCAGGTTGGGGTTGAGGGGCTTTTATTGGTGCGGCAGGTTCACCTGGCACTTCTTTTTCGGCCTGCGCCTTTGATGGAACCGGATGGGGTATGGACATCGAGTGCCAGTCCAGATCGTCATGTTTGTGTTCCCATTTGCTGCCCACCTGCCTGCTCTGTTTTGTTTGATTTTCATCCTTCCCCGGGCTACCGGGTGCTGCCTCTGCACCTACACTTTTCTGTTCAACCGCAGAACCCTGGGCAGAATGCACATTCCCGGCAGCTACTACTGGCTTTTTGTCTTCCCCGGCAACTACCACCGGCTTCTTATCTTCACCGGTAGTTGCTACCTGCTTCTTATCTTTCCCGGCAGCACCGGAATCATCTGTCCCACATCGCCCTATTAGTTTGTTGAAAGTGTCTTTAAATCCCATCCTTTATCCCTACCAGTGTATTCGTTTCATGTATTTTTCATCCACACCAAGGAAATCAATGGCTGAAGCAATAATGGCATTAGTGAATATGTATGAGTTGATCTCAGAGATCGATAGACGCATCTGGTTCATCTTTGTTGTTGTGATCTTACTGGGTGTCTTGTCGTGGAAGATGCCCATGTCTCCTTCTTCCACAGGTATGAAAATGATATTATCCTCATATCCCCATTCTTCCAGGAGTTCAACCATCCTGGAACTTTTATTTACAGTAATAGGGAACACGTCCACTCCTTTGCTGCGTGCCTTCATCATCCCTTCCACGATCTCCCTGGTATTACCGCTTCCGCTGATGGGAATATATACGTCGCCCCTGACAAAACTGGGCGTGGTGGCATCGCCTTTAATGTAGACATGCTGGCCCAGGTGTGTCAAACGCATTCCAAAGGCTTTTGCCACGAACCCTGACCGTCCCACGCCATCCACTATGAAATGCCCCCTGCGGTTCAGCAGCTTTTCAATCCATGAACGCAGGTATCCATCATCAATATCCCGGAGCAGCCTGGCATTCCTTAGATAGTGGTCTATCTGCTGGTAATATTGACTGACATCGCCGCTGTCCAGGACAGGCAGTATGCTGTTCAGCATAGTACACAGTTTTAGTTCGAACTCAGAACCCATGACTGCCAGTTCGCTGGGCTTTTCCAGTTTTATATCTTCAAGCAGGAAGACAAAACCGTTATGTGATTTTATTTTTTTATATGCAGGCGAGTCGGTCTTGGTAGTGATAAGTATCTCACTTGCACCCAGGCGGTGGGCATCTTCAAGATAGTTATTAACACTTTCAGTGCCTCCCGAGCCCGATGCAGATAATACCATGTTGGACCTGTCAGGGTCAAAGTAGCGGCGGATGGGGTCGTCAAGGGTGGCAGGGAAAAGCTGTTCATATTTCAATAACTGGTGGAGAAAATCATATAGGGCCAGTGCACTCCTGCCCTCACCGATACCGTATATGACCTTTTGTTTTGTATCGGCCTGGAAAATGAAGTTTCTCAGGACTTTTATCAGGCCGCCAATCTCTTCCTCAGGGATATGCTTGAGTTGTTCAAGAAATTGGAGCTGGATGTCGATCGAATCATAGAATTTAGCAGTGGAAGTCATGTCTTGTTCTTCACCGGATTATATTTTCATTCTGTATATAGTAGCGTCATAACATAATATAATAATGTTTATAGGTGGTAAGACCACAGAGAAAAAATATGGATATTTCAGATCATCCAAAGGTGCGTCTCAGGGATTTTATTATTACCAGGGAAGGGTGGATATTCTCATCAGCCGATTACCACCACCCTGAAGGTGTCAGGGGCGTGCTGCGCTATGTACCTGACCCTGAAGGCGAGCGTACAGACGGCACCCGGAATTACCGGAAATACGATTTTGACGAAGCATATGATTACATGGAGCTCCACAAGCCAGAGTGGGTGCAGGATGTCCACATCATACCATGGGACCAGGTCGAGCGGGTGTTGAGCCCCACGGACCGACTGGCAGGGATATGGCGCTCTGACCCAAGGATCGAAGAGATAACCAGGACCCTGCTGGAGGCTGGGATTCCCATGGACAGTATAGGAATAACAGGGTCATTCCTGCCCGGCCTGCAGATAAGTGTTTCCGACATTGATCTTGTGGTATATGGTCCCATGTGGTTCAGGGCCAGGGATATAATAGCCAGGGCAAAGGACGATCCCCACAGCAGCATCGAGCACCTGGATGAGGGGATGTGGGAGCGTATCTACAATAAGCGAATTCCTGAGATCAGTTTTGAGGAGTTCAAACTCCATGAGATGAGAAAGGGTAACAGGGGAATGATTGGAGATACATATTTCGATCTGCTGTTTGTCAGGGACTGGGACCAGGTCAGTGAACCAACGGGCAGGGGTGCGGACATGGGTCATGAGACCATAGAGGCGGTGGTGACAGATTCAGAACTGGCTTTTGACAGCCCTTCGGTCTATAAGGTGGATCATCCCGTGATCGAGTATGTGCTATCCTACACCCATACCTATGCCGGGCAGGCACTGGCAGGCGAGACCATAGAGGCCAGGGGCATGGTAGAAGAGGTGAATGGTCACAGGCGGCTGGTCGTGGGTACCAGCAGGGAACCAAAAGGTGAATGGATACGCTCGCTGACCCTGCTTGGGTCTTCCGGACAATAGTAGTATACTGAACTGTATCCTCAAAAAGAAGTGACTTTTTAATTTATTCTGGATAAATGGATCGTGGCAAAAAAGATTCACCGCAGAGGACACAGAGAGGCGCAGAGATGTGTTGTTTTTCTCTGTGTGCCTTTTTGCTCTATGCGGTTTTTTGAATAGTCCCAGTAAATAATAAAAAGTCTCGTAATTCATGGCAACAGTGATATATATTTTATCCACTGCCGAAATTTTCCGAGTCCTAAAGAATCGACCCGGCATCCTTTCATTTTAATAACATGACTGTGACATCACAGCAGACACAATCCTTACTATCGTACCCGCCACCGCAGGTTCGCTCATAATGGTCTCGCTGGTGGTGCTACTGCAGCAACTGATCTACCATCTCCCACCCGCACTGGTGCTGGTTCTTTCGGTCGGGGTGGGTCCGGTATCGTATTCCGTGTTCATCTGGTTGACGCAGAAAGAAGAGATAGGGGAGATCAAGCGGTTGATTAGAGGCTGAACTTGAGCTAAGAGATGTTACCCAAACCGACGCACCAACCGCGTGCGGTCCACCTGCATCAAACAGAACATGCGAGACACCAATCTAACGAGAATCTGGATTGTTGTTACCACCCTTGGCCTTGGGTTGCTTGACAGAAAAGATTTGTGACAGGTTATGAGCAAATTACTGGATTATATGATAATGCCGTATAAGGGAATTTCTTTTTGAATTCGATGTGGGATGAGTTAGTATTCAAGCATGACTTTTGCTTTTATTTGAGCTACATCTTGTTCTATCATTGAAATCCTCTCATCAAAATGAGACCTAAAATCATCTTTAGTGGAGCGGATTTCGGATGTTATTTCTATTCTGTTTTGATCGATTTTACCACTAAGATTATCTCCAAGATGATCGATCTTACCACCAAGATAATCGATCTTACCACCAAGATTATCTCCAAGATAATCGATCTTACCACCAACTCCATCGATTTTTTGGCTGAGATTTGAGTTCATTTCTCTCATATATCTCACTGCTGCATCCATTCTTTCGTAAGTTGCTGTGGTCAGGTCTTCTTCTCTAATAACATCAAATGTTCTATACTCACCAGTTGGCTTTTTATAAACCACGTCAATTTTTTCTACGCGTATAGGGTACTGAGTAATATTAATTTTTTCAAGCAATTCTTTGATATCGTCTTCTTTCCCTTCTGAGATAATCTGCACTGTCCCGTCATCAAGATTTTTAACATATCCATTAAGATTCAGATTAAAAGCGATCTCATCAATGAAATCTCTGAAACCTGCTTTCTGAACTCTACCGTATACTATGATCTCTGCACGTTTTTCCATACCAAACCTATTTTCTTAAAAGAATATAAACGTTGTTCTCTGTTTGTTTTTGGCCTCACACATGAAAATTAAGTATATGGAGACAAATGGCTGCCAGCTGTGGCAGTGCTTCAGGTGCTCTGCCTCTACGGACTGAGCAGTGCATACCTGAAAACCACAGAAAACCTCTATCTCGCAGCCGGACAGCCCAAGATCATGACAAAGATCAACCTTTTGCAGCTTATCTTAATGGCAGTACTGATCTATCCCTTAACCCTCAGATACGGCATCCCCGGAATAGGAATAGCAGCGGCAGTACCGCCCGCGCTGGTACTTTAGATCGGCCTGGGTGCGGTAAGTCAACAGACTGTTGTTATTGTAAATACACTGTGGTATATTTAGGCATTCCTAAGTATATAGTTTGTGAAAGATTTACAAGGCTTTTATTGCGAACAATGAATAACTCTTTATACTCAAATTATTCTGGCAAATGGGAGGATTTTCGTGGTGACTTTATGGACCTGATTTACAGGATGCACAGGATGCACAGGATGAGGATGTCAACCAATATCCTGTAAATCCCGTAAATCCTGTCTGAAGATTTGATTGAATTTAAGAAAATTACTTATATCGATATCGAAATGCGTTTATACTTTCCTATACATTAAATAAAATTATAAATAAATGAATTCTTGAGATTTGCAGCTATTCCGCAATCAGGCAATTTTCTTAAAAACCATTGACCTTCTATAAAATTAGCACTCAAAATGTTCTTTAGAGACAACATTCATCCAGGCAAGTAGTCACTCGTTGACGATTATAATTGTCCGGATGCGTTTTGAACACAAAAATCAAGAAAAACTGGCTAACATGAAAGATATAATTACAAGCTCCAGGGAAGAATTGGCAAGATTATTATGGAAGTCTGACCCTACTATTCACAGGATACTGAAGAATAGTATTAACTTCCATGATTCCAGGAATGAGATTTTCCGTTATTTAAATGGTATAGATGCATCATTGTTCACAATATATTCCCATAGTAAACAGGATATGAATATCCTGGAAAAAAAGAATGCGCGGGATTGCATAAGGGTTCTAAAGACCATTTTGCGGACCCAAAATGAAAAACAAACACATTTCTCGGCTCTAAGGGCTTTGTATAGCATTGCAAAGAAAAACAAGGTACCTAAGAATATCAGTGAGGGGTTCCTTTTCGAGTTTATTTACCTGTTCAGGGGAATTAATGGGAATTCCGGGTTATTGGCTGAAAAAGAAAAACCTCCATTTCTAGATCTCGATGGAATGGATGCCGCCCTTGAGAGAACAAAGTTCCTTGATGATTATTCTAAAAGAATGGACCTGTCTTTTAAGAAATACAGGACCGGTCTGGACCATGACCTGGTCCCTGAAAGAGATGATATGAAAAAACGTATTTTACAGCAATTCGGTGGAGATGAGGAGGACTGGACTGACTACAAATGGCACCTGGGCCATATTATTTCTGATATTGATACGCTCCAAAATGTGGTAACATTGGACAGGGGGGAAATACGTGGTCTTAAATTAGCTATTGAAAATAATATCCCGTTCCAGATAACACCGTATTACTTATCCTTATTTGACAGGGAGAACCGGAAACAATATGACCATTCTATAAGGGCACAGGTGCTGCCCAGTGAGACGTACTGCCAGAACTATTTAAAGAGCATCCGGACAGGGGCAAGCCTGGATTTCATGGATGAGGCTTCGACCAGCCCTATTGAAACCATTACCAGGAGATATCCTAAGATACTTATTTTAAAACCGTTTCAATCATGCCCACAGATTTGTGTCTATTGCCAGAGGAACTGGGAGATCAAAAGTCTTCAGGATGGTAGTATAACGAAGGAGACTACATTAAAGGCGATTGACTGGATAAAAGCCAATCCGCATATCAGCGAAGTGCTGGTAACGGGAGGCGACCCGTTGACGCTGAACGATTCCATTCTTGACAGGCTCCTTGGCATGATCTCTGACATCGAACATGTGGAACGGATCAGGATTGGGACCCGGACGCTGGTAACACTGCCTTTCAGGTTTACAGACAACCTGATCGATATCTTTAGTAAATATCACAAGCTGGGGAAACGGGACGTGTGCATCGTGACACATTTCCAGCATCCTACTGAGATCACTCCTGACACTATTGATGCGGTGTCAAGGATCAAGAAACAGGGCATTAATATTTACAACCAGCAGGTTTTTACTTATTATAACAGTAAGAAGTTCGAAAGTTGCCTGCTTAGAAAAACCATGACGAGATCAGGTATCGATCCCTATTATACTTTTAACACCAAGGGCAAGGAAGAGACTATAGATTACCGTGTACCTATCTCAAGGCTTGAGCAGGAACGACATGAAGAAGCCAGGCTCCTCCCAGGACTGGAGCGAACTGATGAGTCGGTGTTCAATGTACCCAGGCTGGGTAAGTCCCACCTGAGGGCGTGGCAGGACCATGAGGTGATCATGATACTTCCGGATGGCAGGCGTGTGTACCGGTTTTATCCATGGGAGTCCAAGATGGAGCTTGTGGAGCCTTATAATTATGTGGATGTGTCCATATACCGCTATTTAAAACGGTTGTATTATGATGGCGAGGATGTTGATGAGTATAAGTCCATATGGTATTATTTCTGAGCGTTGTTTGATGGGCAATTTAATCTTGACGTTGCCAGATTAACTTTCTTAAATGTCAGGCAAACCATGCACGTTGCTTCTTAGTCATTCATTTGGGTAACCTGGCGTAGGGCTTCGTTTTCCGGGTGGTAAACAATGCCCTATAAAAGATCTAACAAATCATCCACAGTAATTATATCAACATTAATTAGTTCATAAACTCGTTCTTTAACGTTAAGAAGTGATTTCACATCCATAGTAACAAGCGGTATTGCATAATGATGTGCAAGTGCGACTATAGGTGCATCTTTTGGCTCTATTCTAAGTGCTTAGGCCAGTGCTATGTTTTCTTCCCTCCCTTTCACTTCTCTTAATACGGTTTTATCAAAGTCCAGTGGTGTGAATGTCGTTTTTACATAAGGTTCTCTAAATAAAGACCAAATTGCAGTTTGGAGCAGATTGATATCCTTTCCGCTTTTGTGCCCTTCAAAAATGACATTATCACTAATTTCTTTTGCCAGATATGCAGAAATTATTGGCTTGACATCTCCATTAAATATTTTTTCTAAAATATAGGTACATTTAGCGTCAGTTCTTAGAAATGCATGGATCCAGACACATGAATCTATTACAATCATGCAGTTTCCTGCAACTCTTTATAGGCTTTTGCATATTTACTTTCTACTTCATTTTTCGTAATCTGTATAGATCTATCAATGGATTCTTTTGTATTTTCAGATCCAAGAGAGGATAGAATTTTCAGTGCTTCACTGGTTTTCATGGGTTTTTTCCATGCATTGAGCATGATTTTTTTCGTGTCCAGCGTTTCTTTGAAAAGATCAGATTTTAGATTATAGATGCTTAAGTCTTCTAAATAAGACAGGATTGCTTTTTTGACAAAATTCTCTCTGCTCTTTGTGGATTTTGATTGTATCGTTCTATCAATCTTGTGGGCTAAAAATTCGCCGATGTTAACTTTCGCTGCAGTTTCTGACATCCATATCACTGGTTAATAGTTAAACACTATCTTTTATAAATGTTAACATCCGGAGATGGTGTCATATCTTTTGGCTGCATCCGGGGAGTCCTCAGGTTCGTGAATTAATTAAATTTCTCATTTAGGTTATTGTGGTGCTGCTCTATAATTCCACAGTGGGATGACCCCTTCCATACATCAATTGTTGCAAGCTTTAAATGTGTGGACTGGAATCTTTTCGTGACTATACATTTCCTCGATCATTGTAAAAATTCAGTAAAATCTGTATGTATCGGATGAAAAATGATGACCAGAGAGCATTTCCCCCCTTCACTCCCACACCACACCCCGACCCATGGCCATCCTTTACTCCCGGCCGATGCTCCCGAGTCATCAATGCAATCCCGGCGATGTACCAGCGGCGGCGGGCTGTCCTTACATCCACAGCCAGGGCTGTGTTCTGGCATTCCCTGCTCTATGGACTCGGGCCACATGAATCCACAGGGTTAGATGAAGTTGTGGGCAGGACTGATGATATGCCGATGGTGCAGGGTATTAATGTATTTCCTTTCGGGATAGAGGGTATGCTGGTGGGCATTCTTGGGGTGGGCGATCGGTTCCGGGTTGTTATTGACCGCAAGCGGTATGAACTGGATTAGGCACATATCAGGGTGGAGCTGACCGAAAGGGGTTTTACTGGTGAGCTTAAGGAGGCGTGGGGGGTGATGTGTAGTGTGGAGGATAAGCTGAAGGCTGTGCTGGATATTAGGAGAGTGGTGGAACTGGTTGAGAGGGGGGTTATTTCGAGGATTGTAGGGGAGAGGTAGAGGGTGGTGGAGATGAGGGGGGGATATTTGAAACCTGGTTCAGAATGCCCTGGTCATATCAGGCCGTTTCATTAACAGGGCGACCATTATACCTGTGAATATGCCTGCACACACAGATACAATGAAACCCCCTACCAGCAACATGGGATCGATAGCAGGACTGACGTTGAAACCGATAACCCTGGTAAGCATATTGTTCAAAAACACTTTTCCGACCACGGCCAGCAGCACTCCTATGAGACCTCCCCCTGCTGAAAGGAACAATGATTCATAGAATACTGATTTTAAAATGGAAATTCTTGAGATGCCGATGGCACTCATTACTGCCATATCACCCTCCAGTTCACTGACCGACATCACCATAGTTGTGCCGATAAACAACATCCCGAGGATAAAAGAAACCAGGGCTGTGGCTGCTGCTGTTGCCAGGATGCGCTTGTCACTTACTATTTTGAAAGCAGTATATTCAGAACCTGATAATACAAGATGGTCAGGGTACAGTTTTTCCAGCAGGGGTCCTGCATCAGGCCCCTCGACCAGTATCTGGTCTGCCCTGTCACCTTCAAGGTTTCCGGTAATATACTGTAATTCAGATAGATGTATCACTACAACAGGAATTCCGGAATAATCTACAGTGTCTATGATATTAACCACCCTGAAGCCTTTTGGAGATGCAAATATTCCGGTGGAAATGTCAAGGTTCAACCGGTCGCCCACACCCAGTCCAAGGAGGGCTGCCATCTGCCTGTTAATAACAGCTTCATCGGTCCATCCTCCTCCAAAAAAGTATGGGTCACCGCCTGTAAAACCGCTTGCTGCAAATGGCATGATATCAATTGCACCCGGGATCACACCCATTGCAAGTACTACACTGGTCTCATTTGGATCATTGGCATATGCATATACCACCCTGTTCAACACAGGACTTGCCCCTTTGACCCCGGGGTCAAGGAACAGGGTCTCAATCTCACTGTGGACATCACCCAGCATGGTCTGCCCCGAACCTAATACTGGGTCCAGGATGTCCGAATCAGCGGGCACCACCCAAAAATCGATGGAACCTGAGGCATCGCTGTTCTCTTTCAGTCCCAGGCTTACCGAAGTCAGCAGTATCATAAGGGCGATGGCAACACCGATCGCTGTCATGGTAAAAAGTGTCCGGTATCGACGGCGGTACAGGTTCTTCAACGACATCTTCAGGTATGTCACTGCACGATTCTCCCGTCTTTGAGATGAATGACCCTGTGTGCCCTGGAGGTCACTGATTTGTCATGGCTTACTATAATAATTGTCTGGAGGGATTCGCGGTTAATGGATTCAAATATGTCCAGGATGCGTTCCCCTGTGACGGAATCCAGTTCACCTGTCGGTTCGTCGGCAAACACTATGGCCGGCCTGTTAGCCAGTGCCCTGGCAATGGCCACCCTCTGCTGTTCACCTCCGCTTAACTGGGAGGGGATATGGCGGGTCCGGCTGCCCAACCCCACCGATTCCAGCAAAGACTCGGTCCTTTCCCTTCGTTCTTTCCCAGGTACACCGGCTTCACGCATAGGAAGTTCCACATTCTCGAAAGCGGTGAGAGTAGGAAGGAGATGGAACTGCTGGAATACGAACCCCAGTTGCCTGAGCCTGAGCTTAGCCAGTGCCTTTGAGGATAGCGTTGAAGTGTCTGTATTGTTGATATATATCTTACCAGAGGTGGGACGGTCGATGCAGCCCAGCATATGCAATAAGGTGGATTTGCCTGAACCGCTGGGTCCGTTAATGGCTACAAATTCTCCCTCCTCTATCGTGAGGTTCACATTTTGTAGGGCATCTATGGCGATATTGTTTATCTTGTACCGTTTTGTGAGGTCAATGGTTTGTATTATGTTCATGTTAAATTTTTTATAATTGGTTATTACTGGAATATATATAGTTGGTTCTTTTCAACTTTGTGTGGGTTAATTTAACTTACCATCCATACGATAAATGATAGTCACTCTGTATCTTTCGGTTTTGAATCGATACGATCTTTTGAATGCTGTTTTGATTTTATTGATTTATCCTTCCACAATTCCATGATAATGCTTATTTATTATTTTTCTTAGTTTATTGATTTTTTGATATTGCTATGTGATGCCCGGTAATACCATTTATGAATATGTTTTATTTCCACATTCCCCTGAGTAAATATGGAGTTTTGATCCAACGGAACACGGCCCACTGTCAACCAGCTAATCAATATCATAAGCGGCATAATGGAATTTTGTGTTAACCACAACAAACACATTTTACAATATTGTGTTGACCACAACTTTTTTACTTCAAGTAAATGCGAACGAACTGAGCATTTTCTTGTTTCATTCCGAAAGTAATTGAACACTGTATCAAACCCCAGTTTCCAGGCCAACAAGACTACCCCAGGGAAGTACCACAACCATTACTCCCAGAAATCTTTATCCTGCCCCGCCCCAAAATTACCTCTATGCTTACATTCATCGGCATTGGCCTCTATGACGAAAAAGACATATCTGTCAAGGGCCTGGAAGCCATCCGCAGCGCAGATCATGTATATGCTGAATTCTACACTTCGGCCCTTATGGGTACCACCATCAGGGAAATGGAAGCCCTCTATGGCAGGGAAATAACCATACTGGGCCGTGAGGATGTGGAACAGCAGCCCGAATGGCTGCAACGTGCCCTGACTGAAAAAGTAGTCTTCCTCACTGCCGGCGATGCCATGGTCAGCACCACCCACGTAGACCTGCGCATGCGGGCCCATGAACTGGGTATCAAGACCTCCATCATCCACGGCTCATCCATCCTCAGCGCCGTACCCGGCCTTACCGGCCTGCAAAATTACCGCTTCGGCAAATCCACAACAATCCCGCATCCGTACATCCATAAAGAGCGGACCATCATCTCCCATACCCCCTACGATATCATCAGGTCCAACCTGGATGGCGGCATGCACACCTTGGTCTTCCTTGATATCGACCCGGAAAAAGGATACATGACCATCAACCGGGGCTGTGAACTCCTGATGGAAGTGGATTCACAGCAGGACGAACCGGACCTGGAGCACCGCTTAATCATAGGTGTGGCAAGGGCCGGCTCCCCATCACCTGTAGTCGTAGCCCTGCCCATGGTTGAACTTGCAGATTACGACTTCGGTGGCCCCCTGCACATACTCGTGGTGCCGGCAGACCTTCATTTCATGGAAGCCGAAGCCCTGGTTAAACTTGCGGGTGCGCCAGAAGAGATACTGGATATGGGAAAATAAAGCCCCAGCCGTCAACGACCCCGGATTTCGCTAACGCTCAAATCCGGGGCATCTTAGTCGATGCTCGGTGAAATTTCTTTTTTTAATTTTTATTAATTCTAAATAACATGAATATATATAAAAACTTAAGTAAAATGTAATAATACATTATATAAATGAAATTCTTTGAATGGATGTGGGGGAAAATTGGTTGGTTTATCTCACTCACAATTGCCTCTTTGTTATCAATTACTGTTGTAAATATTCCAGATATTTTACTTAAATTTGAAATATTAATAGGTTTATTGGTATCAGGATTGTTTGTTCTGTTATTATTTTATAGTATTAATTTTCATCAAGATTATGAAAGGATAATGCTATCACAAAGAGTCCCGATGGATGCTTTTTTGAACAAAGTACATAAAAAAATAATATTTAATGATGTGACTTTTACAGAAAAACAGGCAGAAATTAGAATCTTTCGGGAAATTTATAACAATATGATTGTTTCAAACGAAATTTATGACCGATTTAAAGTTAAAATATCTTCCAAGACTGATGTCCCTCATATTGAAGAAATTACAGTTAAAAGAGGAGATAAAACAATAGCACTAAATGAACTTGATAGTGATACTGTTAATCCAATACGTTGTTTTGAAATAGATAGTAATGATGTAGATCTTTCTGATCCTTTAAAAAAGAAAATAGAATTTTTTGTGCCACTTCATTTAAAAGCAGGCAAAACTTGCGAATTTGAATTGATTTACCCTTCTAAAGCATATAAAAATGCCTTAGAAGGAAAAGAAGATTTTGTTCAATTACAAGTGAACCGTATTACAGAGGAATTAATATTAGAGGTAATATTAAATGGAGAAATGGAAAAAGAATTCAGATTGACTCCTTGTGTAGATGTAGATGGTACTAGATTGACACATAAGATTTTCGATGCATCTTTAGAACGAATGAAAAGAACGGAATCAAATTTAAAAGAACGACCAAAATATTATGACAATAATGTATTATGGAAAATTGAAAGACCAAAAATTGGTTATAATTATCGAATGTATTTTAGACTTTTACCAAAAAATAGACGTTCCTAATTCCCGTCTTCCTCTTCAAAAAAGGATAAAAAATTATTACATATCATCATAACCTACCACCTTTGTATATTATCAATTTAATCTAAGTACTGCTTAGTATTTACTAGTATTTATTAGTATTTACTAGTATTTAATTTTGTGTTCCTATTCGAGGGGCCACATTTTAAAAATTTGTTTTATACCAATCAAAGTCATATGTCAAATTAAAAATAATTTAATACCCATTTCTACTCCGAGCATGAACCACCCATCCCGCAATAACTATCCTCGTACTAACAGTACAGGGTCTTCGTATTCTTAAATACTCCCATTTGACCCACAGGTTCCTACGCCTGCCGTAACAATTTTCCACCTCGCTTAAAATGTTTATATAAGCTTTAACAAAGTACCATCCACCAGGTCACGCCTACAGTTTAACCTAACCTTCACCTGGCAAGGGCACCTCAGAAGATTCCTCTGCCCCTGATTTTTTTAAGTCCCTGCTGTTATATTCGTGTTCCATTATACCTTCCTTGAGGATGATCACATAATCGGCAGAATTCTTCAGGGCAATAGACAGCCCGGGCTCGGCACCGAATAGTATAGTCTCCTTGCCGTGCTCATTGGCCTTGGACAGCAAGGGTTTGAAATCCGCATCCCTTGTCACCAGTGCAATGGTATCGATCACCGGACTGAACACCAGTTCCATACCTTCTACCGCCAGCCTTACATCTACATCACTGGTACAAATGATCGGCTCTAAACCCTGGGTCTCAATTGCTTCCACCAGTTTATCAGATGCATACTGGTTTAAAAATACCCTGCCAATCTTGATACTGCCATAATCCTTGAGAACATCCCGTATCTCTTCAAGGTTGATCTGGAACTCCTTCCTGAGCATATTCGGTCCGTCTACAAGCAGGGCGATCTTTCGCCGCCCTTTCTCCTTCTTGGAACCAAGATAATTGCGAATGGATTCAAAACCACTTTTCATAGGCTTCATTTGTAATCCTCTAATAAACTAAATACTGGATTTATGTGCTAATAAACTTGATAATTGAAAGGAATCTACACGATTGTAAATAAGTTTCAATTTTTTTCATTGTTTTTTTAGGTCAAAAACCCATCGACTTACTCCTGGTGCCACATTACCACACCTGCGATAGAAGACCACATCAAACCCATTATCCTGGTACTCTTTCAACAGTTCCTGTATCTGGTACTGTTTTTTGAACGTGTAGAAATGCACAATTCCCCCCTGTTCCACAAGTCCGGATATCTCATACAGGAAATGGTCCATCCCGTAAGGAATAGGAAGTACAGCCCTGTGGAAACTGCACCTGAACATATTGGGAATATGGGATGCATCCCCGCAAATAACGGATACGTTCGTATCGACCCGGTTCAACTTCACATTCCCTGCCAGCCACTTACACGCCTTTTGGTTCTTTTCAACAGCCACAACACACGCACCTCTTGAGGCGGCTGGCACAACATAGGGACCCACACCGCAAAATGGTACCAATATGCGCTCACCGCCCCTGACCTGGGACGCTACCCTGAAACGTTCGTATGAAAGATGTGGGTTAAAAAATACCTCATTTACATCTAACCGGTAGCGAAACCCGTATTCCCTGTGTTCGGTCCTTGTAGTAGTACCTGATAGTATCTCATATCTTCCCACCCTGTCCTCCCCTTCCAGCATGGATACTTTGTTAAGCACTGTCCCGATGTTGCCGTGTTTTGAGATAATTGCCTGTGCTATTAGTGCTTTATAGTCATCCAGTCCCTGTGGTATAGAGATAATGGCTATATTGCCAATGATATCAAAACTGTTGGGCACCAGGTGTAACAATGGTTCAGGTACTATACATTCCATGCGGGTTTTCAGGGTCATTTAACTTGCTCTGTATTTTGGCGGCTAAATATATTAGCTTGCATATTAGCTTGCATCCAAATGATTTTATTATAACAAAACATCAGGTAGTTCGATGAAATTATCTGACGATATACGCGCTCAATTAAAATTTGATGATAAAGGGCTTATTACTGCCATAGCCCAGGACCACGAGACGAACGAGATACTCATGCTGGCTTTCATGAACCTTGAGGCCCTTGAAAAGACAGTGGAGACAGGTAAGGCGCACTACTTCAGCCGCAGCCGGGGCAAGCTCTGGCTCAAGGGCGAAAGTTCCGGTCATGTGCAGCTTGTGCACGATATGTACATTGACTGCGATGCAGACGCTGTATTGATAAAGGTTGAACAACTGGGCGGCGGTGCCTGCCATATGGGATATCGATCATGTTTCTACCGCACGCTTGAGGGCGATGTGGTGAGCAAGAAGGTCTTTAATCCTGAAGACGTGTATTAATCATAAGAATGGGGGCAGGGATATGAAACTGGTACTTGATACAAGCGTGATCATTGGAGGCCGTATTACTTCCCTTCTCGATGCCGGGGAATACAGGGATTCTACCATAATCGTGCCTGAGGCTGTGGTGGCCGAGATAGAATCACAGGCAAACCGGCATCGTGAGTCCGGGTATAATGGACTTGAGGAACTGGGAAAGCTGCGTGAGATGGCAAATCTTGGCCAGATCGAACTCGAATTTGCAGGAAAGCGGCCGGGTCCCGCACAGGTGGAACTGGCAAGAACAGGAGAGATCGATGCCATGATACGGCAGGTTGCACTTGACTGTGGTGCCACTTTCATGACCGGGGATCGGGTGCAGTCCATGATAGCTGATGCCAGGGGCCTGGAAGTCATATTCCTGCCTCCGGGGAAGACTGAGGCCAAAGCTACTGCCATAGAGGAATTCTTCACACCTGACACAATGTCAGTGCATCTCAAGGACAATGTGGAGCCGCTTGCTAAAAAGGGTTCCATCAAGGATATCCAGCTTACCAGGATAGGTGATACCCCCTGCACTGAGGATGAGCTCAGGTCAATGGCCAGGGAACTTATCGAAAGGACAAAAAGGGACCCTGACAGCTTCGTAGAGATGGAATACGACGGTGCGACAGTGCTCCAGCTTGGGAACATGAGAATCGCAATCGCTTCCCCGCCCTTTTCGGACGGCATGGAGATTACTGCGGTGCGCCCGGTGGCATTGGTGTCCATGGACGATTACAGGATGGCAGGGGAACTGAAGCAGCGACTGGCAGGCCTGCAGCGTGGTGTACTTATAGCAGGTCCGCCGGGAGCTGGAAAATCCACATTCGCCGCAGGGGTGGCAGAGTTCCTGCAAAGCTGCAGCAAGATCGTCAAGACAATGGAATCCCCCAGGGACCTGTCAGTAGAAGATGCAATTACCCAGTATTCGCCGCTGGAAGGGAGTATGGAGAAGACAGCAGATCTGCTGCTGCTTGTCAGGCCCGATTATACTATTTACGACGAGTTGCGCAAGACCTCGGATTTCCAGGTGTTCGCTGATATGAGGCTGGCCGGAGTGGGCATGGTGGGCGTGGTTCATGCCAACAGGCCAGTGGATGCTATCCAGAGGCTTATCGGCAGGGTGGATCTGGGTATGATACCCCAGGTGGTGGATACGGTGATATTCATTGACAAGGGAGAAGTGGCCAGTGTGCAGGATATCAAGTTCACTGTAAAAGTGCCTCATGGTATGACCGAATCCGACCTGGCTCGCCCGGTGATCACGGTGACGGACTTTGAGAGCGACAGGACCGAGTTTGAGATATACACATACGGCGAACAGGTAGTGGTAATGCCCACAGCCGGAACCCAGGAGGCTGTCCCTTCTGCATGGGGACTGGCTGCAGAACGTATACGCGATGAGTTTCGCCGTAAGGTGCACGGGCCTGTTAAGGTTGAATTGAGCGGGGATGACAGGGCGACCCTGTGGGTCAATGATATTGACATCCCTAAAGTGATTGGCAAGGGCGGAAGGAACATCGAGATGATGGAAAAAAGACTGGGCATCCATATAGATGTTAGACCCCTTGACAGCAGCCATGTGCCGGTGGAAGGGGAGTTAAGGAAAACAATTGTTCCTGAAATCTCAATGAAAAAGAAACACATAATATTAAAATCGTCCGGAGTGCCCGGGGCGGATGTGGAAGTGATGGTGGAGGGAGACGTTATCTTTACTGCTACTGTGGGGCGAAAAGGTGATATAAGGATTGTCAGGGATTCTGATATTGGTGGCCGGTTACAGGAAGCATTGCGCGATGACCTGGAGATCAGTATCCGGACAATCAGCTGAAAATTGATAATTGATATATATAATAACTACAATACTTTTGATACTATGATGCGTTATTGTCCGGAATGTGAAGGAAAAATGAACTTGTTCAGGTATCCTACAATGAAACGGTTTGACCACCTGGGTCGAAAACTTGTTATTTACAAATGTGTTGAATGTGGACATGAAGTAGAGTATGCAGAATAATGCTGTTACTTTGTTCAAAAAAATAATCTGTCCGCTATCTATCACTTTAGATGTTAATTAGCTATAACTGATGTTGAATAAATAACAGATGTTGAATAATCAGTATTAGCAAAAATAACTACAGGCAGCCGGAAATGAAGTTGGCTGCCATCACTGGCACTATATAGTCGTTCTAAACCATCACTGGTACCATATAGTCATTCCCAACCACTACTGGTACTGTAATAGTCGTTCTAAACCATCACTGGTACTGCAATAGTTATTATCAGAATACTGTATAGACCTCTTCGTGCGGATGCACAATTACCCCAGTTGTGGTAATTTCATAGGGATGGATCTTCTTGCTGTGGTCAGAGCCGCGCATCTTAAATATTTCAAGGCTGCGCACCCTTACATTTTCCATCCTCTTGTAATACAGGGCAATAGTCCCCTCGGTCACGAAGTTCTCAACTCCGAAACGACTTGGATGATCATCATCCACAACTTCGGAGGTCATCATTGAAGTCAGGCCCAGTATTTCCAGGGTGGTGGACAGTTTTAACAGTTCCACACGTATCTTGGCCGGGTCCTGTAGATAGAATCCAATAGATGTGGTGGAATCTACTACTGCCCGTTTGGCATCGATCTCTTCCTGGATCATTATGATCTGGTCCATCATGGAACGCATGTCAAAGGGTCTCACGTCAACGTATTTTTCCTGTGATGGAATACCGATCTTGGTAGACGCCGCATCAATAATGGCAAGTTTCCCCTCATCCTCCAGTTTCTTCAGGTCCCAGCCGAATACTTTTGCATTGTCCCTGATGTGCTCAGGGCGCTCCTCAGTTGCTACAATAATGCCGTTCTCATTGTATTTGGTGATGCCGTTGTAAATGAATTGAAGCGCAAGAATGGATTTTCCAGCCCCTGAAGTTCCTGATATCAAGTATGAGTGGTCCCTTAACAGGCCGCCTTCGCAAAGCTCATCAAAACCTTCTATCCCGGTTGGAACGCGGGACAATTCATCCTTAACATCGTTTGTATTTCCGTTCATTATGATTCATCCGTTGATTTAATAATTATATAATAACACATCTTATATAAAGTCATCATTATAATGATAATCCCACACGTTATTATGATAACTTAAGTTATCCCATATATTATAAATCTTAGTACGATATAAAAATAAGTTATACATATTTAGATGAAGTCAAGTAATAATTTTAACATGTGGAGTATATTATAAATATATGTATATATCCATATTAATCAGTACATTTTAAAATCCAATTATCTCAACATTTTACTAATACATATCCCAGCATTTTACTAATACATATATCTCACGGATTTATGCCAACGCTAACCGAAATAATTTCAAATCACTGCTGAACAGTGCCTAAAAAGAATTGGGAAATAAGATTGTGCCTGCTAACATTTATATCGTATAATATCAATTTTTGTACCATATGGATAACTCAATAGCCAAACCTTCCGGTAAAACGGGTTTTGTAACTACCCCGGATACACAGGATGAAGATATACAATCATTAATTATAAAGATCGAGCAACTTGATGATCAGAACGACCAGCTCCAGAAACGACTACTTGATGCCGCTGTAGCCAACAGCAATTACCTGCAGACCATACAGAAACTCAAGGAACAGGTAAACCAGTTGAAACTACCACCCCTGTTCATTGCATCAGTAATGGAAGTTGTCAGTGATATGGCACTGCTGCGCCAGCATGGCAGTAACCAGGAAGTTATCACCCGCATCCCGCCTGAAATGGGAGATGAACTGGAAGCAGGTATGAGGGTTGCAGTGAATAACGGTTTTGTGATTGTCAAACTACTGGCAAAGCCGGCTGACGTAAGGGCCAGGGTCATGGAACTGATCGAGGCACCAAATGTGGATTACAGTTCCATAGGCGGGCTTGACCAGCAGATCCAGGAAGTAGTGGAAACAATTGAACTCCCGCTCACCGATCCGGACCTGTTCAGGGATGTTGGTGTGGAACCACCAACAGGCATACTTCTATACGGGCCGCCAGGTAGCGGTAAGACCCTTATTGCCAAGGCGGTGGCCAGCCGGGCCAATGCCACATTCCTCAGGATGTCAGGTTCTGAACTTGTCCAGAAATACGTAGGAGAAGGTGCAAGGCTGGTACGTGATGTGTTCCAGATGGCAAGGGATAAGGCACCATGTATTGTTTTCATAGACGAGATCGATGCCGTGGGCGGGCACAGGACACACGACGGCACCACAGGGTCAGCCGAGGTGAACAGGACCATGGTACAACTCCTGTCCGAGCTGGATGGTTTTGAGGAGCGGGGTGAAGTAAAAATAATTGCGGCCACCAATCGTATTGACCTGCTGGACCCTGCCCTGCTGCGGCCGGGACGGTTCGACAGGATCATCGAGATACCTATGCCAGATGAAAAAGGCAGGCTGGAAATATTCAAGATACATACCAGGAACATGGCCATGGACAATGATGTTGACCTTGACAAGCTGGTGAAGATGACCAAGGACCTGAGCGGTGCTGACATAAAGGCCATCGTCACAGAAGCGGGCATGTTCGTGATACGCAGGCGGGACAGGACTATCAAGATGAATGATTTTATTGATGCCTACGACAAGGTGATCACTGACGAGCATGAAGAAATCCCGGAAGGCATGTTCGCCTAACTCCTGAATAATAAATTGTTATGACCGAATTACTAACACCGGATGAGGGGCAGACTGCCCTGGAACTGGCACGTACGGCCATTAAGGAATACTTGGGCAGTGGTGAAGTGATCAAGCCCGAAAGTCTCCCAGGTATCCCTGAACCCCCAGGTCTCCCACCTGTATTCAAGAATAACAGGGGCGTATTCGTCACTTTAAATAACAGGTCCGGCTCCCGCAGAGAACTGCGAGGGTGTATTGGCAGGCCCTACCCGGTCATGCCGCTGGGTGAAGCAATTGTGATCTCTGCTATTAATGCTGCTACGGAAGACCCCAGGTTCATGCCTGTTACTCTCAATGAACTGGAGAATATAGATATCGAGGTCACAGTGCTTACTACGCCGCACCGGCTGGAAGCAAGACCTGAAGAACTGCCCGGTATGATTGAGGTGGGCAGGCATGGACTGATCGTGCAAAAGGGGCCGTACTCGGGACTATTGCTGCCCCAGGTAGCTGTGGAACATGATTTTGATGCAGAGGAGTTCCTGGGCCAGACCTGCATGAAGGCGGGATTGTTCCCTGATGCATGGTTCGAGTCTGATACTGAGGTACTTGCCTTTGAAGGGCAGATATTTCATGAGTGATAATAAAAGTGCAAGCTATAAATCATGTTAATATTATTGTTATTAATATTCATGTTAATATTATTGTTAATATGATATTTGCGGCACAGTTCCAAAATCCAGTGATATCAACAATTATATTAGACGCAGATTAACGCTGATTAACGCAGATGCAGTATCCACTTTAAATCTAAGGGTAATTTAAAAATTATTAGACAGGATTAACAGGATCGACAGGATATACCGCAACGCAACATCCTGTAAATTCTGTAAATCCGGTCAAAATACCATGCTTTTTGAAGTGGATACCAGATGCAACCTTAAATCAGCGTAAATCTGCGTGAATCAGCGTCTTGAAAATAACTGGAAAATGGGACAGTGTCGATATTTGCAAGGAAAAGGAAGTAAAATATAATGGAATTTTGCCCTAAATGTAAAAGTATGATGATGCCCGCAGGCAGCATGATGAAATGCCGGAAATGCGGTTTTGAGAAAGAGAAGACCAAAAAGATCATTGAAAAAAAAGAATTCAAGGAAAGAGAGGTCACGGTCCTGGAGGGCGATGAGGCGGCAGGCCTTCCTACTATCAAGGTCAAATGTGAGGAATGTGGTAATAAAACTGCTTACTGGTGGCTAAGGCAGCTAAGGTCGGCAGATGAGAGTGAGACCAGGTTCTTCAGGTGCACCAAATGCGGCCGGACCTGGAGAGAGTACGACTAACAGTTGCCCACATATTCCAACGTTACCTGCATATTTCAACAGGTATCTGCATATTCCAACAGTTTTGATCGTGACTATGAAGAGTTAATGCCTACGATGCCGTGATGCTTTCCTGAATGTTGCATCATCGTTTGTGATGTTCGTCGTGTATTACAGTGTTCACTCGCGCCACAAACGCAGGTGTCCCCTTTCGTCTTCTTCTATACTGTTGTTAGCACAATCTCCCACCATTTTAAACCACTCATGCTGTATATTCCTATATTTTATTTCCAGGATATCCTGGCGGTGTTGGCGCAGGAAATTGTGAACCAACCGATACCACATCTCCACTGTATGTCACGAAAACATTCACACGTTTATGCGTTCCATTAACTATCTTGATCGAAACTTGATACATCTCCTGTCCATCGAAAACAGCTTTGCTCACATCGTAAATTTCATAATCGCTGTTATTTACCATAATAAGAGTTCTCGAATCATTTAAGGCAATGGACACAGCATCCTCTTCACTGATTTCCTTGTTCTCAAGACACCCACTTAACAAAATAGCTATAAATAAAATATAAATAGCAAGTATGGGGATCAGAACCCCATACCGATTGCCTAATTCAACAATTTTCTTTCGATCCACATACATCATATTAATCCATCTACGAATCAATCTTATATGAACGGATCATCCCAGGATATATCTATTGAGCCTTTCCAGTTACCCACGTATTCCAATAGCTACCCACATATTCCCTCAAGGTCATCCAGGAACTCATCCATCGCACTTTCACTAAGGTGCGGCATTATTACCAGTCTCATTCCCACCGGGTCCCGTGTTATTGACGTGGACCAGCCTTTTTTGGCAAGAGCCTGCCTTACAGCAGCAGTATCGCCCACGTCCAGTACCACCACGTTCATCACAGGGTCAACCAACGGCTCCACACCAAAACCCCTTGCACGCTCAACCAGCCGATGGGTCAGTCCCATGCAGTAATCCATCAGACTGCGGTATCCTTCCATACCAAGATGCCTCATAACAGCATATGAAGCTGCGACCACTGCCCCGCTGTGGGTCCCGCTTAGGGAATGCTGGGTATCGATGGTCAGGTAGGGTGTCCTGGTTTGCAGCCCTTCCAGGTGGGATGGGTCCCGAAACATCAGTCCACCTGCCGGAATGGTGCACAGTCCCATCTTATGTGGGTCGGCTGTCATGGAAGATACTCCTGGCAACCTGAAATCAAAATCATATTCCCTGTCAAGGAAGGGGATCACAAAGGCCCCGAATGCCGCATCCACATGCATGAACAGTTTCCTCTCCACAGCTATATCAGAAAGTTCCTTAATGGGATCGATCTGCCCGAATTCGGTAGTACCTGCTATACCCACAATTGCAACCGTATTGTCATCGATCAGCGACTCCACCGACCCCGGGTCCACCCTGAAGCTGTCATCAAGTCCTGCCTTACGCAGTTCCATCTTCAAAATGTCAGCTATTTTATCGAATGAAAAATGTGCAGACTCGGGCACCACGATATTAGGCTTTGTACTCATTCCCGAATTCCTGGCAGCCCGTATGGCCTGTATATTGGATTCGGTGCCGCCGGTAGTAATATAGCCATGCACTGATGGGTCACCAAGCATACCACCCAGCATCCTGACTACCTTACATTCCAGTTCTTGAGTGCCAGGGAACAGCCCCGCATCACCCAGGTTGGTCTCGAAAAACATCTCGTGCGCAGCAACTGCGATTGGATGCGGGCGGGTGCACATGGCGCTTAACACCCGGTCATAGGATAGGTCCTTTGCCCTGTAACTTTCAAGCCTGTCCAGGATATCGTGTCTGGTCTCGCCCTTATCTCTCATATGTTGCAACCAAAGGTAAGCAGTATTGTTAAATTATTCTATTCTGTATCAAGGTGCGTCCTTGCTGTTTCTTCTGCCCTGCGCATCAGGTCCTTCACCTGCAATCCCGTCTCCTGTGCGATGCGCCTGCAATCCTCGAATTCAGCAGAAATATTCAGCACATTCCCCTTATTGTCACAACCCACCTTTACCTGTACCTGGTATGGCCTGCCCGAGACCTGTATCCCTATATCCATCATCCTGCGCAGAGCAGTAAGCCTGTGCCTGACAGGGATTTGCCGCACTCCCAGGCTTCCGGTCACTGCAATGATCTTATGCGCCAGCCTGTGGGCATCTTCATACCTGCAGACCACCTTGATCAAAAATCCACTCCTTCCTTTCTTCATAGTAGCAGGTATCACAGAGACATCCAGTGCACCGTCATCCATCAGTTCCTGTATAAGGTATCCCACAATCTCCCCCGTCACATCATCGACATTGGTCTCCAGCATCTCTACGTGGTCAACGGCCAGCCCGGCATCAAGCCCGCCCAGCACCGAGCGCAGCACATTGGGCATACCAGTCTCTTTCGAACCTGCCCCATATCCTGTAACAGACGAGGTCATTTGGGGATATTCCGGGCAAGGTGAGCCGTACTTCCCTGTCAGGTACGCCAGTATGGCAGCACCTGTCGGTGTAAGCAGTTCGTGCTCTACCGGCCCCCCGCGCCATACCAGGTTCGATGAATCCAGTATGGAAAGAGTTGCCGGGGCCGGTACCGGCAGCAGCCCGTGCGCTGTGTCAACATACCCGCCGCCCACAGAAACCGGCATGCACAATACCCGGGACCGGGGCAGTTCCAGGTCATGGAACGCCGACACTGCACCCACAATATCAGCAACGGCATCCTGCTGCCCCATCTCATGCAGGTGCAGCTCATCCAGTGGCGTACCGTGTACCCCGGATTCGGCTTTGCCCATCAGTTCCAGTATGCCCAGCACGTCCTGTTCCACCTGCCGGGGCAGTCCGGCAGACTCTATTTGCTCCACCATCCGGGCGTATGTCTGCCTGGTGTCTGAGTGCTGGACCACTTCCACTTTAATTGCAGATAACAGCCCTTGCTTAACTTCGGATATACTAACCGTGACGTCTGCTGTCGATTCCATTGCCTCTTTAACCAATTCTTTATTGGCACCCAGGCCCAGCAGGCTCCCGATAAACATATCTCCTGATGCCCCTGAAAATGGGTCCAGTACAATAACTCTTGATGTCATGTCCATATTGCTAACCAGATAGCTTTTATTGGAAAAATACTTATATGTACCCAATAAACACATTTTACTAATAAATACATTTTATAAATTATTATAAATTGACAGGACGGAAAACAATTGGAGCCAATTCAACTTAAAGTCACAAAAGCATATCCCACTGATTCTTCGAAAGGCATTGCCAGGATAGATCCCCATACCATCCAGAAACTTCAGATATCTGTCGGCGACTTTGTTTTCCTTGAAGGTACAAAAACCACTGTTGCCAAGGTCTGGAGAGCAGATCAACCTGACTGGGACACCAATAGTATAAGGATCGACGGTTATGCGCGCCAGAATGCGGGTGTTGGACTGGGCGAGCAGGTGTCAGTAACAAGAGCTGTACCAAAGGATGCAAAAAAGGTCGTCTTGGCCCCTGCTGAAGGAGAGGCGATCCAGCTCGGTGGTTCGGCAGATGTACTTGTTAAACGCCAGATATCAAAGCGGGTTCTTATGGAAGGTGACATAATACCGGTTGTCAGTACTGTTGGCCAACCCATAGTTGGCCAGATGAACACGGGTCAGACCATACGCCTGGTAGCCGTGGAAGTGGAACCGGAAGGTGCAGTCATAATCAAGGATACGACCGAGATAGAACTGCTGGAGAAGCCTGCCACTGGTTATGATATAGTGGCCAGTACAGGAATTACATATGAGGACCTGGGGGGCCTGGGTGAACAGATACAGCGCCTTCGTGAGTTGATAGAACTGCCCCTGAAACATCCTGAAGTGTTCACAAAACTTGGTATCAGTGCACCCCAGGGTGTTTTGATGCACGGGCCGCCCGGTACTGGCAAGACTATGATAGCCAGGGCCGTGGCTAATGAAAGTGGTGCAAAATTCCATTCTATTGCAGGCCCGGAGATTATTAGTAAATATCATGGTGAGAGTGAAAAGAAGCTAAGGGAAATGTTTGAAGAAGCTGCCAGTGATGCGCCCAGTATAATATTCTTTGATGAGCTGGACGCTATTGCAGGTAAGCGGTCAGATGTTACAAGTGAAGTGGAACGCAGGGTTGTTGCCCAGTTACTTACCATGATGGATGGGATTGGTGAGAGGGGGCAGGTGGTGGTTATAGGTGCCACTAACAGGATCAATGCCATTGACCCTGCACTGCGCCGCCCCGGACGTTTTGACAGGGAAATAGAGATTGGTGTCCCTGACAGGGACGATCGTTTAGAGATATTACAGATACATACCAGGGGTATGCCCCTGGAAGATGATGTGGACCTGGAAAAACTGGCAGACCATACCCAGGGGTTCGTGGGGGCCGACCTGTCAGCATTGTGCAAGGAATCGGCAATGAAAGGGTTGAGGCATTTTATACCGAAATTTAATCTTGACCAGGAGATACCTCCGGAACTGCTTGATGAAATCAGGATCACTGCAGAGGACTTTGATAATGCACTAAAGGAAATCGACCCCTCTGCCATGCGTGAGGTCATGGTCGAAATACCCACTGTGACCTGGGACCAGGTGGGCGGCTTAAAGAAGGGGCGCCAGGAAATCATGGAGGCAATTGAATGGCCTCTCAGCAGACCGGACCGGTTCAGGGAGATGGGCATCCAGCCACCTAAAGGGGTATTGCTTTACGGTCCTCCGGGAACCGGAAAGACGCTGATCGCCAAGGCCGTGGCCACAGAAACAAATGCCAATTTTATCAGTGTCCGCGGGCCGCAACTGCTGTCAAAATGGATGGGCGAGAGCGAGAAGGCCATCCGCGAGGTGTTCAGGAAAGCAAGACAGGTGGCACCGTGTATAATCTTCTTTGATGAGATCGATGCCCTGGCACCGATCAGGGGAATGGATGCCGGAAGCAAGGCACTGGAACGGGTCGTGAACCAGCTTTTAATAGAGATGGACGGGCTGGAGGCTTTAAAGGATGTGGTGGTGGTGGCAGCCACTAACCGGCCTGATATCATGGACCCTGCCCTGATACGTTCAGGGCGGTTCGACAGGGCTGTGTTCATAGGCCCCCCGTCCAGGGACGGGCGTATTGAGATATTAAAGATACACATAAGAAACATACCATTGTCAGATGATGTTGACATTAGCGAGATCGCTGATTCAACTGATGGTTATGTGGGTGCGGACCTGGAAGCCGTGTGCCGTGAGGCTGTTATGGTTGCAATGCGGGAAGATTTTGATACAAGTAAAGTCAGTATGAAGCATTTCAATGCTGCATTGAAGAAGGTCAGGCCTGCCCTTAATGAGGACATTCGTGAATATTATAAACGAATGGAAGAACAGTTCAAGGGCAAGGGCAAGACTAAAACAGAACAAAAGTCATATATAGGTTATCGATAAGGTTACTGAAAGGTTATCGATAGGGTTACTGATAAGGTTATCGATACTTTTATTGATGAAAATTTGGAGGACATGGTAATGAAAAAAATATTTGCAAGGAATCTCAGGGATAAACAGGTTGTCAGTTCGGATGGAGTGACCCTTGGAGTATTGAACAATATTGTGATAGACATCCGCACCGGTTTCATTGAGGGTCTTGTGGTCAAACCGGATATCGCGGTTGATAAAGGGAAATACAAAGAAGATGGTGAGTTTATCCTCATGCCCTTTGATTCTGTCAGGGCCATCAAAGATTATATTGTAGTGGACAAGACCAT
>JAUVLO010000145.1 GCA_030600695.1 Methanosarcinales archaeon
AAAACGAGTGAGAATTGGAAATCTTTGTGACTGGCTGAATGAAAAAATGGTCGAAGATACCGATGGTAAGAGGTTGGTTTTTAAAGTAGAAAACACATAATCTAATATTGTAAAATAAGTGCCATTTCAGAAATCCCTATAATAGGATGGTAATATCCAGGCGGAATTTAGATAAATTAAAAGAACTGCATGGTTTTGTTGAGGTCAAAGACAAAGATGCCCTGCTTAAAGAGTTGTCTGAAAAAAGAGAGGAGATACGATATTGATCCTTGTGGATACCGATGTCCTTATCGAGATATTTGACAGGAATTCAGAAAAAGGTTACCAGATTTGATGCCATGATTGCAACAGTTGCAATAAACCGGGGCTTTAAGCTGTTTAGATGAGACTTTTTTTTATTGTTTCCTGGAACGGTTTATAACCACAGAGTGCACAGAAAAAACAATAACGCTCTGTGCTCTCTGTGTTCTTTGTGTTCTCTGTGGTTGATCTTCTTTGCCATGATCCATTTATCATACTTGATCAGAATAAATTAAAAAATCTCCCTCAGATATCCCATGTTCTTCATGTGTAGAGAAAATATCATCGAGCCATTGACAATAGAAAAGATTAAAACGAATAGTTCTATTAAGATTCAAATTTATTATTATCCGGAAGTGATAACGCCCAAATGAAGAAAAACAAGAATCCTGATGACAGTGCCGGATGGAAGAACGACAGATCAAAAGAACTATACGGCATTGATAACTGGGGCAGCGGGTACTTTGACATAAACCGTAAAGGCAACCTGTTAGTGAAACCAGGTAAAGACAAACATAATGTAGAAATACTGCAAGTGATAGAGTACCTGAAAAAGAACAGGATAAAGCCGCCTGTGCTGCTTCGTTTTCCCCAGATACTTGAAAGCAGGATAAGTGAATTATATGATTCATTCGGCCGTTCCATAGACGAGTTCCAGTACCAGGGCACCTATAAAGGCGTATTTCCCCTGAAGGTCAACCAGCGCAAGGACGTAGTGGAAGAGATCGTCAGGGTTGGCAGGAAGTACAACTACGGGCTGGAAGCAGGCAGTAAACCTGAACTTATCGAAAGCCTGTTCTTTAAACTGAGCCCTGAATCACTGCTGGTGTGCAATGGGTACAAGGATAAGCACTATATCAAGACGGCACTGCAGGCTACCCATTTCAGGAAGAACATCATACTGGTGATCGACCAGTTGAACGAGATACACGATATTATTAAACAATCCAAAAAGTTGGGTGTTGATCCCAGTCTGGGCATCCGCATACGGTTGTATTCAAGAGGGAGCGGCAAATGGGTGGAGTCAGGCGGTGAAGCTGCCAAGTTCGGGCTGAGCACTGGCGAACTACTGGCCGCCATTGATGAGTTGAAGGCAAGCGGCATGATCAGGAACCTTAAGATGCTGCATTTCCATATCGGCTCCCAGATCACAGAGATACGGCGGATACAAAATGCGGTAAAGGAGGCATCCAGGATATATGCCGAGGTCAAGAAGCTGGCCCCGGGACTTGAATACTTCAATATTGGCGGCGGGCTGGGCATCGATTATGACGGAAGCAGGACATCATCTGATGCCAGTGCCAATTATGCCATGCAGGAATATACCAACGATGTGGTGTTCACATTAAAGGAAATATGCGACCAGGAAGGTATAGAACACCCGACCATTGTATCTGAGAGCGGAAGGGCTGTGGCCGTATTTCATTCCATGCTTATAACCAATCTCGTATATGAGAAATCCATCATACATAATGGTGTTTTTGAGGTCACTGAGGATGACCCCAATATCATCCGGAAATTCCACGACTGTTTTATGGAGATAACGGTGAAGAACTACCGCGAATATTACCATGACAGCCTGGAGTACAAGGAAGAACTTATCAATATGTTCAACCTGGGCCAGCTGGACCTGGCAGAAAAGGCCAAGGGTGAAGCACTGTTCTTCAGGATATGCCAGAAGATACACCGTTTTATCAGGCAGACCGGGAACGAGTCCGAAGAGTTTGATCATGTGCGTAAATTGATGTCAAAGCGGTATATCGGAAATTTCTCGTTGTTCCAGTCCATGCCGGATTTCTGGGCCATCGGCCAGTTATTCCCGATCGTGCCGATCCAGAAATTGAACCTCCGGCCTGAATGTATGGGTACTATACTGGATATGACCTGTGATTCCGATGGTGAGATCGATAGGTTCACTGATGTAAGGGATGTGAAGGAAATGCTGGAGTTGCATTCACTGGACAGGCATCCGTATTATGTGGCAGTGCTGCTCCTTGGTGCATACCAGGACGCCATAGGTGACCTGCATAACCTGTTCGGTGCTGTGCATGAAGCCCATGTGGTGGTGAAGGATGAGGATGAATGGGTTATCAAGAAGATTATCAGGGGGGACAGTGTAAGTTCTGTGCTGAAAATGCAAAACTTCAATAGGGCAAGCCTGGTGAAAAGTGTCGAGTCGTCCATAGAAAAGGCAGTGGACGATAAGGTGTTGAGTCCCCAGTCTGCTAAAAGCATCCTGAACAATATTAAAAAGGAGATCAATGATTATACGTATCTTGATTTTTAGTAGCTGCCTGTTGATATATAGAAGCTGTCCGGTAATTCAAAATCCAATGAAAAAGGACGGATTGGTATCCACTTCAAATCTTAGGGTAATTTAAAAATTATTAGACAGGATTGACAGGATCGACAGGATATACCGCAACGTCAATATCCTGTAAATCCTGTAAATCCAGTCAAAATACCATGCTTTTTGAAGTGGATACTATTTATTTGATTGACAGTGAGTGGATATTACTCCATTTGACTCTGTCTGGCCACACAGAACCTGCAAAGTGCTTCATCATTATCTTTCTGCTTATCCTTCACAGGACAGTAATAATGGTCCCCTATCTTTTCCACAAAAAACCCGCCCGGAAAAGGCGTACCTTCAGGATGGGCCGGTGTTTTGGTTATGAAGATATTGTAAAGAGCACATAAATAGTACATCACAGTCATATCACGTGCCTGGGACGTGTCTTCAGTATCAATATTATCAAGTTTTTCCTGGAAACTTTCCAAAAATTCAATAAACTGTTCTTTATCAAGTATCTGATTACAGGAATGTGTTTTATTAATAATCGCTTTAAAATTTGAAATGAGTTGTTCAGCCATCTTTTCCCTGAACACTTTTTTATATTTTGAGGGAAGATACTCACATTCCTTCTCAAGCTGGACCTGTATTTTCATCAGGTCAAAAACAGTATATGCCGAGAGTTCTTTATTAAGTTTTGATAGCAGG
>JAUVLO010000014.1 GCA_030600695.1 Methanosarcinales archaeon
AATGGGACCATGCCTGTACAAAGTAATACTTTATATACAAATATAAAATATTAATTAATATGTCAAGTCTTATTTCCACTGCTTTTGAATTCGTGCCTATTGCTATTTTTTCCGCAATATTCTTCTTTATGGTACTATTCATCAAATACACCAACAGGCTAACCATTCGCTCAGTAGGTTCTGATATCTGCCTTGGTGCCCTGTTCATCCAGATAACCCTGCTAGCCATGCCTGTATGGATGTCAGGGGAAGTCTCCATAAATATTGCCGGTCATATGGCTGTCACCATCATAGCCCTGTTATTATGGATCACCAGTGCCTGGCTGTTAAAACGCAGGAAACCGTCACGAACCCGCTCGGCCAACATATACCAGAAGCTCATCGATTACCTGAAAAAACAGGGCAATATCAGGGAATCATTATCCTACGTACTCGGTGCATTCACTATCACAGCCAGCCTGATGATGGTACTGGACTTTATCAGTCTAAAACCTGCTACCTGGAATTTGCAGGCTGTCCAGATAGTACTGTTGGTGCCCGGTTCCGTGATAATTGGTATGGCAGGATACTATGTCTACCGGTATTTGCAAAAGGAACAGCTAAACCAGACATTTGAAAGGTTTTACAAGGAGATCACAAGGGATAACATATTAATAACTGTCCAGTCCACAGGCACCCGGAAGCATGACCGTGACCCTACCCAGCCCATAGTGGACATCATCAGGGGTTCTATTATGAGGGGAGTACTGGGTCCATCGATATTCGGCCTGGAAATACTAAAAAACAGTTGTATAGAATTACTGACCACTTCCGGAATGAGGCGTCAGAGCCTGGACCGGGTCACTTCACATTTTATTTCCCAGATCGATGAAATAGGTAAACTTGCGCTTAAAATGGATGAAGACGAATCCGCAGCCGGGTCCATCAGGATCATAGGTGAGGTAGGGGAGTGTGCCATATCCAAAGGTATCGAGGTTCCGGTAGAGGATATCCTGCGAAGGCTTTTTGAATATTATGATGTCCTGCAACTAAGGGGATACGAGATTATGAAAATGACAATAATCGATGCCATCAGCCGGATAGGTTCAGCGGCTGCGACCCATGGTATTGAATCCATCCCGCCAAGGTCCGGTGATATGCTGGGAACAATTGGAGCATCTGCTGTAAGGGATAAAGACAGGGGTGCGATCAAGGAGATAAGTACGGCTTTATATGATATCGGGAAGGAATCAGCAGCCAATTCACTGGAGAGTTCTGTTAAGCAAACTGCCCTGAAGCTGCGTGATATAGGTGTGTCTGCCGTGCAGAATGACATGGCGCAAGAGGCAAACCAGATAGTATCCTACCTGGAGGTCCAGGGCACGATAGCAGCATCCAATAAGCTGGAACTGGGGACCGAGCAGGCTATCTGGTCGATAAAGGATATTGGAGTGGCCTACGGGTACCAGCATATGGAAACCGGCATCAATGCGGCCGTGAGTGCCCTGGGAAACATTGGCATGGAATCATCATCAAAAAAGCTGGATGACGCAGTGGACCAGGCCCTCTGGTCACTAAAAGAAGTGAGCAGATATGCTATCGCTGATGGTCTTGATTCTTCCATAAAACAGTCTGCCCGGTCTTTTGCCAGGCTGGCTATACCAGAAGAGGATAAAGTAACAGCAACGCTGAAGGACATCAGGAAGTATTTCGATGCGGATGAGGCTGACCGGTTCAGCAAGTTCGAGCGGGAATATATATCGGCACTAAAGGCGGCAGGGGCCCACTGATGAAGGACAAAGTGTATGTTATCGACACCTCGGGTTTCATAGCCCAGGTGGAGTTCAGGGACGGGACCACTGTCACAGTACCGTCAGTGGTTGACGAGATCGTGGATAGTACATCAAGGCTGAGGTTCGACCTGCTAAAAGATGCAGGGCTCAGGGTTGAGCTTGCGGATGGAGCCTGCTTGGAAAAGGTGAGATCGGCGGCGATCTCTACTGGAGATGCAAGTGTCTTGTCTGAGACTGACCTGGATATTCTTGCAAAGGCCCTGGAGCTGAAAGATGGGTTTGGGGTGATCCTGGTCACTGATGATTATGCTATACAGAATGTGGCTGCCAACCTTGGAATTGAATATATGACGGCTGCCACGTCAGGGATCAAGAAGAAGGTTGTGTGGGAATTAAAGTGTACAGGATGCGGCAATGTGGTGGAACCAGGTAGAGCAGTGGGATCAGGTAAAGCGATGAAATCAGGTAAAGCAGTGGTATCGGGTAATGTAGTCGAATCCGGTATTGAATGCCCCATCTGCGGTTCAAAGGTCAGGCGGCGGCGGGTGAAGGGGTGAAGCGTTGATCGTCCGGGATTAATTTTATATTGTTACAGACCGAATAAAATGAAGGTATTGTTATGAAGAATATTAGAGACTTGATCCAGAAAGCTTTGGAACTTCAGCAGAGCGGACTGTCAGAGGCACAGATCGCAGATGAACTTAATGTTTCCAGGGAGACTGCCACCTGGCTGCTGGCACATTCAACAAAAGGGGATATCACCCAGGCACCCAAGGATATCTATGTAAACTGGAGCAGCATTGGCAAGAGTTCCAGGCGACTGGGATTAATGTCCAGTGCCCTGTGCGACCTGGTATTTGAATGTCTTGAAAATCCAGGCGCTGACATTGAGGTTGTGGTGGGCGTGGCCTTAAGCGGAGTACCCATGGCCAGCCTGATAGCCGAAGAACTGGGAGCCGAGCTATCTGTGTTCCAGTCAAACAAGCATTCATCCGGTGGTTCAGGTGGTATGCTGTCCCAGAATTTCGCCACGGTTTCCGGAAAGAAGTGTATTATTGTGGATGATGTTGTCACTACCGGCAGTACCATTAAAGAAGTAATTTCAATCCTGAAAAGTAAAAAGGCCATCCCCACTGCCATCGGTGTACTGATCGACAAGACAGGTTTTGATTCCATAGAAGGTATACCTGTTTGTTCACTGCTCAGGGTATCAAGGGTAGATAAGATCGAATAAGCGGTTCCTGGGATTGGAGATATTATTATTTTTTGTTTGCCTGTCTTCTATCCTTGAGTTCCTTTCCGGCATCCACTGAACCCCTCACTGACATTCACTGTACTTCTCAGCAGCATTTCCTGAATTCCCCCTGGAGATTCACTGAACGTCTTACTGGCATATCCCTAACTCCCCTCTGACACTCTCGGTAACGTCTTACCAATATCCCCTTAATTAAAACATCAATACATATAATTCAAAATATTAATTATAATCCAGTAATATGGCTAAATGTCAGTTTAAATCGGGAGAAGGTATTAAATAAATGTTTATAAAGTATTTGATGGCATAATAAAACTTTAAAAATATAATCATTGAAAGTATCTTTATATTTGCCGCAGCCAGAGGTGGATTCAATGAAGTAAACGAACTTCAGTCAATAACCACAAAAGGAGAAAAATATAATGAATGAAAAAAAGAACACACCAATGATCGCAGCGTTTGCGAAGGCTACGGTCATAATGTTACTCCTGGGGTTGTTTGCTCCCGCACTTGCTTCTGCCGGGACACCCCAAGAGCAATACCAGACTGTTAAAGAACAATATCAAATATCCCAGGATCAGGTCCGGGACGCCCGGCAGTCCTATCAGGAATCAAGGGAGAAATTCCTTGATGCCAAGGCAAATTTGGAAGATTCAAGGACCAGCGGGACTATCTTTGACCTGAAAAATGCCACCAGGGACTTTTTGCTCCATACCATTGACTACAGCATCCTACGTCTGGAGATACTGGAAGACAGGGCACTAAGGGCTGAAGAGGGAAACTTTACGCCTTTTATAATCTCTGATAATATAGAAGGTTACATAGACCAGCTTGAAGACCTGAAAGACGATGTGGAAGCCGCCGAGACCAGGGAAGAGTTCCAGGCAATCTTCAGGGAGATCAGGGATATATGGCAGCATGCCAACCTGGAATCCAGGTATTTCATTCTTGGTACAGCAAATAACAGGGCAGATTCATTCCTGGAACGCGGTGAATCCATTTCTGACCGCATAGAAGCCGAGATTGAAAGGTTAGCAGGAGCGGGCGTGGACACCACCAAACTGGAGCAGCTTCTGGATGAATATAACGATGCACTAAAAGATGCAGAAAAAAGTCATAATAAAGCAACGATACTTTTTGATAAGCACAATGGGTTCGATGATGACGGGGTTCTTGAAGATGCTGAAAATGCAAGGGAGTTCGTGGGTGAAGCCAGCAGTCTCATGAGGGAAACACACCATCAGCTCAAGGACGCCTATTCAGTGTTACGTGAGATATTTGCCGAACTCAAACAGCACAGACCCGGCTCTGCAGACCTGAACGGTACAGGCAAATTGACTGCTTCAGGGAATGGTAAGGCCACAATGTCAGGTGATATGGAAGTAGAGATCAGTGCCAGAAGCGGGGTACTGACGATCACTGACTATGACGGCAATGCTGAAGTAGATGTCACAGGATACGGGACCAAGGCAGATCTGGGTAATGGCACTGTCAGGTACAGCGGGTTTTATGGAACTGCCAATATTAACGGCAGCAGTATCACTGTTGTGATGCTTGGTGATGGCATTGAGCTTACTGCAGAGGGGACAGGCAGTGTAGTACTCAGAGGATATGGCACGTATGACGTCGAAAAGGACGGTAAGCATGTATTAAGCAATGATTGGGCGCCACAGGTGCAAACAGAGTCACATACCCAGTATCAGGCAGGGAATATAAACCCGACCCAGGTACAGGCCCAGAATCAAACATCTGACAAGGACCCTGCTGTGGATACGGGAGGCAGCTAATATGAAGATAAGAAACCTGGCCATACTTTCCATCTTGTTAGTGGGTCTGGCTGTTTCGGGATGTACGGGT
Organism: Methanosarcinales archaeon; assembly: GCA_030600695.1. GTDB lineage: Archaea > Halobacteriota > Methanosarcinia > Methanosarcinales > Methanocomedenaceae > Methanocomedens_A. The sequence continues at coordinate 4,885 of JAUVLO010000014.1, forward strand.
CCATCTGAAGAAATACCTGCAAGCACGCCCGCATCCTCAACAAGCACAGCAAGCACAGCAACTCCCACGCCAGGTCCGACAGGAGATGTCATGGACAGTGAGATATCGACAATCGAGTTGGATATGGCTGAACTGGATGCCCTGCTGGCAGATATTGAGGGTATGCAGGATATGAGTTTTACTGAACTGGAAGGGCTTGATTTTTAAACCCCTTCCTTTTTTACTTTTTTAATGCTCCCATTGGCAGGAATACCATTACTATCAACAGGATATTTGTAATATCACGCATGTCCCACAAAATTTTCACAATATGATTTCCAGTATAATTGAAGATTTAGATTATTTTCCTGAACATATCAACCAATTCTACTGATTCGTAAACAATCGGATTTATTTTTACATTCCATTAAATATTCTGTTTTATTAATAGAATTATTAAAACAATTCCCGTTAACAGTATAGATAGCTCCCTCCCGTCCATTCCCTAAACCAGTCGCACTCCTTTCCAACTTACAATTTGAATCTAACCACTCCAATATATCTATATCTGTACCAGTTTGAGGTGAGCTAACAAACCATATTTTCTCATAATGACACAGTGCAAAATTAATAAAATCCACACTTGGAATTCTTCTATTATAAGATATTATTTCCACATTTTTTCCATCATAATAATATCCAAGATGATTCGTTGAGTCACCAAAAGTAACTATCAAATTATCACTATCGACATTTTCTGTCAAATAATCTGCTGTACCTCTCATATCACCCTTCGGCACAGAGTATCCATATACAACAGACCCAACATTGACTATAAAAAAAACAACCATTAACATAAAAATAATTATTAAACTTTGATTTCTGACCACACCTTGCATATAACTCCGACTATTTAGTCCATTTATTAGTTTACTAATTAAATTACTGATGTTAATCAATCCTCTTGAAATTAGAATAATAAACGGAGGGAGAATAAAAATCATATTCCTTGTGGTGGTCATAGGTCCCCTAAAATATGTAAGAAAAAAAGATGCAACTACTGGCATCAGTATCCATAAAAATAATAAACTGATCTGGTCTTTATATTTTTTATTAAATACAATTATTCCAAATGTGAAAGGAATTAAAAATAATAAATACAACAATATTTCCAATAAACCTCCAACACTAAGATTATGGCTCACTGAAGTAAGTATAGATGTAAAAAAAGAAGCATTAGGTAGCATACCATATTTCAATACACGCTGCAGCCCTATCGTTTGAAATAGAAATATGTTAATATACAATATAAAAAATTCTGAGATGATTATCACACAAAAGAAAAAATATAAAATTTTTATTTTATTAATATTAGTGGATAGCCCCTCATCCTTATTCAAATACCTACTTTTGAACGTTATGAGTATAAAAAAGAGTACCTCATTAAGTAAAATAAATAAAGCAAAATAGTGGGTATATAGCAATAGAACGGTTGAAAAAATGAATCCAAACCACCATCCAATATTCACTTCTCGTACTTGAAGTATTTTAATAAAAAATAAAAGAGATAACAGTGAAAGAAACATAAAAAGCGAATACATCCTTGCTTCCTGTGAAAACCAAATCGCCATTGGCGAAATTGATAGAAGAAATGCACATACCAAACCCTCTTTTTCACTAAATAATATTTTGCCGACCTTATAAATTAATATAATTGATAATATCCCGAAAATTGCTGCGGGCAGCCGGACAATAAAATCACTATCACCTAAATATAAAAAATAATGGAGAATAATATAATCAAGAGGGGGAGAAAGATGAAATTGTGATTTGTCTATGACATCCAAAACACTCCCACTACTTGCTACTAAAACCTGTCCAATTTCATCCATCCAAAGAGATTTAGATGCTAAATTATTTATCCGAAAAAATGCTCCAATCAAAACAATAATGGTGAGCGAGAACGTGGTAAAATGATTTATCAATGTGTATTTCACATCATCAATTATCATAATCAAATCATCCTACTTTTCCAAAATTACTTTTTCAGAGCTCCCATTGGCAGGAATACCATTACTATCAGCAGGATGCCGTTTACAACGAACACCCCGCTATAACCCTGGGTAGACCCGTTATATCCCAGAGCTGACAGCACCACCCCGCTAATGAGTGGAACCAGTGCAAGCCCGGCATAGGTACAGGTATTGAATATCCCCATTGCCAGTCCTTTTTCGATCTTCAGGTACGCTACCCCGGTGACCAGTCCCACCAGGCCCAGTCCGGAACCGGCACCCATCAGGGTCAGGCCAATGGGGTGGAACACCGCTACCAGTACACCCGCACCGGTAATGACCATACCTGCCCTGACAAGAATATCCCTCTGTACCTGCAGCCTGCCTGCTATCAGGGATGTAACCATTGCACCTATGTAAATGCTGGCCAGATATGCGCCCAGTGCACCTTTCTGCAGTGAATCAAGACTGAAGTCAGGGTACAGGGCTATCAATACACCGCTACTGCCGAATAAGATAAATGACAGCAGCCATATCTGTGAATACTCAGGATGGATGAGCATTTTCCTTGACCTGAGTATCACGGACGCCACCTCACTTTTCTTTGATACCGTTACACCGTAGCCGTTGTTGATCAGTACCATAAGGGATACCATGAACGTGGGGACTAGCAGCCCCTCGAATAATATCAGGCCGTTCTTGAGCCCTGTGGATACCAGTATCCCGGCCAGCCCCATACCTGCGGCCAGACCCAGATTCAGCAGGGAATTGAACTCACCGATATACTGTCCGGATTGCCTGGAATTTGATAACATTGCAAAGGCGGCAGGGAAGAACGCTCCGCATCCCATACCTTCCACGAACCTGGCTATGACTATCACCCAGACATTATCAGATGCTATGATTGTAGCACCTGATATTAATGTCAACAGGATCCCTATGATGATGAATAACCTGTTACCGTAGGCATCAGCCAGTACACCAAAAGGTATCATGGTCAATAGCGCACCTATGAAATATGATGAGAATATCAGGCTGGAAGCGGCTCCGTTTGCCAGCAGCGTGCTGTCTGATAGTTCCGGAAGGATGGGGATGGCAGCATCCGAGAGTCCCATTATCATAAAGACCGAGGCATACAGCATTATGCGGTCAAGCAGTTGGGAGTATGGTTTTTCGTTTTCGTTTTCTTTTTCTTTATTTTTCATTTTTCACTCTCAGAATAAATCTTCGATTGTTTTAAAATCTACCCGGGCAGTGGAATCAAGTGAAATGGGTGTAACTGAAATGTGTCCGCATTTCATAACAGCATGCACGTCCGTCCCCTCCTCTGAATCATGTATCAGGTCTCCGTCAATCCAGTAGTACGGCCTGCCCCTGGGGTCGTGGCGTTCCTGGACTGATGTCCTGAATATCTTACGTGCCAGCCGTGTGACCTGGATGTCAGTGTCAGGGGTTGCATGCCTGGGTATGTTGATGTTCAGCATGTCCACACCAGACGGAAGACCGTTTTGCAGCAACTTTTTGGCGATACTGTTCACAATCTTCTTGCCTACCTTGAAATCATATTCATAGGAGCGCAGGTCATCGAACTTATCACCTTCATCCAGTACCTGTATAGAGGCAGCGATGGCAGGTATGCCGTAACTGGCAGCCTCCAGGGCCGCGCCTATTGTGCCTGATGTGGTCACGGTATCTGTGCTGATGTTCTCACCGATATTGAAACCGGATACTACAAGGTCTGGCATTTGTTTCATTATTGAGAATATTCCAAGTATCACGGCATCGGTGGGTGTCCCACCAACAGCGAAAGCATTCATTCCGTCCACACCTGCTTTGTTTATCCTCAGTGGTTCGAATATGGAAATGCTGCGACCCACGCCGCTTTTTTGCATGGACGGTGCCACAACGGTAACGTGCCCCAGGTCCCGGACTGACTGGTAGGATGCTTTGATCCCGGCAGCATAGACGCCGTCGTCATTGGTTACAAGTATCTGCTTGGTCATGTTATTCCTGGGTTACTTGATAACATCAATGTTGATTAAACTATTCGTTAACTATAATTTCATTCTGGAAAAATTTCGTTTTTTCACTGCTGTTATTCTACTATTTGTCAAAGGCACGGGTAAAGCAACATATTATATTATCAAATAGGTTGATGTAATGATTGACACAATGGTTGACGCAAAATGATAGAAAAATACTGGATAAATCTGGATGTGACAGTCACCCAAATCAAAACCACAACCCCAGCCCACGCCCTCCAAAACAAGCTCAAAGCCAACTTCACCACCCCCGAGGCGCGGAGTTTGCGGCGCTTGAGGGTGCCAATATGCAGACCATTATGGATGTATATGATGCCCTACGCAGCGATATGGATGTGGGGGAGTGGATTGAAAGGATACAGGGGCATGAGTGGGTGCGGGTGGTAAAAGAATGATAAAGAATGACAACAAGTCCACGTATGGAGCCAGCAGGGCTTCATACGTGTGCGGCCCGCTACTGGCCTGAGTAGCTGAGCAGGTTCAGAAAATGTTTAAACCAAAATTTACAATCACTAATCTGATAAACAATTCTCTCCTTGAAATTGAAAGGGCAAGAGGATTTTTAGATGCTGCAAACTTAAAAGAAGAGTGGATAAAACATATGCAGAGTGAAGCAATCATTCTCGAAGCACATCATTCCACCCATATAGAGGGTACCCAACTCACTTTGTCCCAGGCACAAAGAATTCTTGAAGGCAAACCTATAAAAAGCATAAAACAAGACGACCGTCAAGAACTCCTTAATTATAAAGAAGCAATGGACTTTGTGTCAGAATACCTGGGAAAAAAATTACATATCACAGAGGATTTAATACAAGATATACATCAAATTTTAGTTAGAGATGTCCGGGGTGGAACTCTTGAACCAGGTCAATACAGAAAGGTTCAGAATTATGTGGTAAACTCACTAACCAGAGAGATAATTTATACTCCACCACCACCCTCAAAAGTACCTCAATTTATGGAAGAATTTGTTGAATGGTTAAATAGTGACTCAGACATTTCACCTGTGCTCATAGCAGGAATAAGTCAACATCATTTTGTTGATGTTCACCCGTTCTTAGATGGAAATGGCAGAACTGCCAGAGTTCTTTCCACTCTTATTCTCTATCAGAATGGTTACGATTTTAAAAAACTTTTTTCAATATCTGAATATTATGATAAAAACCGCCATAAATATTATGACACTATTCAATCAGTCAGAGATAACGATATGGACATGACGGTATGGCTCGAATATTTCACTGAAGGATTAAGAAACCAACTGATGGAAGTAAAGACAAAAGGGGAAAAAGCAATAAAAAAGGAGATTGTAGATGTTAAAATAAAAGATTTTAATCTAAATCCACGGCAACAAAAAGCATTGGACTATCTCTTAGAAAATCAAAGTATTAACAATTCTTTATATCAAAACATTTGTAAAACTATAAAACGAACAGCCACTCGAGACCTGACAGACCTCGTAGAACTTGGACTTCTTGAAAAACACGGGGAGAAGAAGGGAACATATTATACACTGAAACTATTTAAGGGACATTAATAAGGGACATATATGGGACATTTAAGGGACTATGAAGGGATAAACAAGCTTGAAGAAAACCTCGGCACCGCCAAGGAAAAGGAACTGGAAAGACTGAAAAAACAAAATCTGGCCACCATCAAAGAGGTTAGCCATCCCCTCAGCACTGATAATGATATCCACCCCCTCATCCGGCAGATACCGACGCATCCATGGGTGAAGGTGGTAAAAGGAGCAAAATGACAGATAATAAAATCCAGTCCATGTATGGAGCCCGCAGGGCTTCAAACGTTGCGACGGCACACCCAACCGCAGCAGATTATTAAGATAAACCCCACTGATAAAGCAAATTCCTTTTAAATCTTTTCGCACACATAAACCTGGTCTGCTATCTCAAACAGATGCGCTACCCCCTCCCCCTCCAGTCCATTCTCTATCCGGTTGCGCACATCCCAGTACATATCAGGTGCCACACTGAACCGTATTACAGCCTTACCCATACCGTACCCCATTAACGAGCGGTTGACCTTCCCACAGTCCAATGGCACCCGGTCCAGCACCCTGTACCTGTGCTTAAAGAACGGCGATCCCAGCAGCACATCAGACGTCAGCAGGCTGCGTCTGGCATCAATCCTCACCAGTTCCACCTTACTACCTAACCCGCCAGCCAGCTCCCCCAGCAACCCTGCCTTCACCACCGCAGGGTCGGGTTCGAAGGCATAGACCCGGGTTTCGCCCACTTCTGGTATAACTACGGGTGCGGCCACGCTCACGCCCGTGCTCGACTCCAGCCTGTAGTGCCTGTCTCCTTTCAACACCACCGCCGACCTCCTGCATCGTTCCAGCGGCCCGAAGTACAGCGTCAGCCTGTTCAACTGCCCGTCCACACTCAGGTACTCGCGCTCGCATTCAAAATCTACGCGCTCTGGCGGCATCTGGGGCGGGGCCTCAAAAGCAAAACTATCGGTCACATCCCTGTATGCCTCCATCACCATAGGAATTCCGGGCCGCAGGCTGTCAGTCTGCCGCACATTCTCCTCTGCGGGCCGGGCCGGGTCGCTGAAGATAACGTCGGCATCGGCAACCTGCTTCACCACCTGCGGCGACAGGGCATCGCCCTCAATAAAAGTAATATTGTCCACGCCATACACCCCTGCATTACGGCGGGCACACTCCAGCCTTTCGCCGTCTATATCAATTCCATAAACGCTACCGCATTCTTTTGCAAAGCACACGGCCTGCCCCCCTATCCCGCAGCTAATGTCGGCAAGCACACCGCACCGCAGCCGCCCGGCCCGGTAGCGTGCTACAACCTCGGGCGTGGCAAACCGCAATCCTTCGCCGCAGGTAAATACCGGTTTACTGAACTTGGGACTTCTTGTTCGTTCCATTGCTCTATCTTACTTACTTGCTTACTTGTGCGTGAAATAAGCGATAACTTCGCCGTTTGCACTATCTATCCTCACATACCCGAACCGCTCGAACTGCACCACATTGTCCACTTCGGTTGCAATACCAGCCTCGCCGATGCCTGTGACCTCACCCTCAGGTGTAAGCACCCTGACAGGTATACCCTCCATGGGAGCCCAGTGTATAATGCGTCCGCCACCTTGCTTTATGGTTTCAATATCATGTCCCGCAAACTCAGCCGTACCCTCGCCTGTGATCCTGATATTGTACAATTCCTTCAACCTGAACAGGTCGCCCGGTTTCGTATCTTTGATATCCTGCCCGCACACCAGCACACTGCTGCCCACCTGAATCTCCCTGCTGCCCCTGTCCACTGAAGGGTGCAGCGCCGGTCTTGCTATAATGGGTTCAACACCTGATATCTCCAGCCTTACCGGGTCCCATACAAAGAAATAACGGTTTGCATCAGCATCGATCAGCTTACGGTTCTCAGCATACAGGTTATCCAGGCTCAGGCTCACATCGGTCTCACCCACGCCCATGTCAATAAAGAACTTGCGCAATGCCTCGGGCCGGATCCCCCTGCGGCGCAGTGCCCGAAGCGTGGGCAGCCTGGGGTCATCCCAGCCTGAATACTCCCCTGCCTCAATGGCTTCTCTCAGCCCACTGGTGCTGAACTTGCCGAACTCGTGCATCTTCACCCTGCCCCAGTGGGATGTACGGGGGTAGGTCCAGCCCAGGTAATCGTAAACATATTTCTGCCGCCGCTCGCTGTCCATCAGGTCCTTGCCCCTGATGATATGTGTCATACCCAGCAGGTGGTCCTCAATCGCACCCTCAAAATCCAGCAGCGGCCAGACCACGTACTTATCTCCCACTTGGGGCCGGGGGTGCGGTGTCCTGACCACCCGAAATGCGCCCCAGTCCCGCAGCGCTGGGTCCTTGTGCTTGATATCGGTCTTGATGCGCAGCACCACCGTACGCTCTTCGTATTCACCCGCCAGCATCCGCTTCCACTCATGCAGGTGTTCCTCGGGCAAAGTATCCCTGTGAGGACATGCCTGCTTTGCATCCTTCAACTGCTTGAACTCTTCCTGGGTACAAGTGCATACATAGGCATGCCCGGCCTTGATGAGCTTCTCTGCATATTCGTAATAGATGGGGAGCCTGTCCGATGCCATTACCACCTCATCAGGCTCGGCACCCAGCCACTTGCAGTCCTCCAGGTACCAGTCATAGGCTTCCAGCATGGGCCGCTTGGTCACCGGGTCGGTATCATCGAACCTGATAATGAACCTGCCGCCGTATTTCTTCACATACTCGCTGTTGACCACAATCCCGCGGGTACTGCCCAGTGTGGGCGGGCCGTTGGGATTGGGTGCGAACCTCATGACCACACCGCCTTCGGCATCGGGCAGTTCCTTCAAACCCTTGTCCGGCTCCTTGCGCTGCGAAAGTTCTTCAATCAGTTCGGGCGCTACTGCTTGCAGTTCAGCCTGCCATTCCTCCGGTGTCCCTGATGCGATATCCTTTAAAAATGTGCCGATCAGCGGCGATATTTCCTTTGCCCTCTGCCTCAGTTCGGGATGCTCTCCCATGAGTTTTCCCATGACTGCACCCTGCTGCGGGGCTTTGCCGTATTTAACAGCATTCTGGAGCGCGTATTTCTTAACAAGAAGTTCGATATCTGTTTCCATAACAGTTCAAGATGTACTGGTACCACATAATTATTTGCTAATTTCACACATCCTGCACAACAGCACCGGCCGCTTCATATCCTGCCCTGACTGAACCGTTCATGCTGCGCTCGGGATAATTAGCCTCAGAGAACATGCTGGCAAGGTACAGCCCATCATCACTCTGCGCCTGCACGCCCGCAGTCGTTCCAACCAGAATTCCGATTACAACCAATATCTCTATAACCAGTTCCGTTTCAGATATCCTTTAAAACATCTCTTATCGCAAGCAAATTCAATCTCGACTGCGGCTTCATCATTTTCGTAAGCGAATCCACAAAGAGAATATTCTCTTTAACCAGATATCGTTTAGAGACCTCATCCACTTCGTTCATACCGATCTCATCTCTGCTCACAAACATCTTCAGGGCATCAACCAATTTCCCGTAGTGCACATCACAACGCCTGCCGCCTATTATAATCTCATCTCCCAGTTCCTTAACGAGCTTCAACCGGGTCTCTATCTCGCCAGTTCTGAATGTAAACATCTCCTTAAGCTTCTCTTCCCGGTTTTCGTAGTTAATGAGTTCTAAGAGATACACTGGCTTGCCGCCACAGTATTCCCACGCAATCGCATTCTCATCGTCAGTGAAACCATGCTTCTTAAGAAACGCGGATGTCGTCTCACGGTCAAAATCATCCACTAGCAGATACCTGCACCTCCCCTCAAGCATCGCCTCACTGTAGACGTTTTCAATGAAGAGTGAATCAGATGAAACCGCAAATATGTGGCAGAGATGTAACTCCTTTGTCAGTCGGATAAAAAAGTTGAATAATTTATACATCAATAATCCATTGATCTTTATGTCTCCGACCACTTGCAATTCATCGATGATTATGATTGGTGTACGCTTTTTTGAGATTTCCACGAGGAACCGTTCTATGTATTTGAACACGTCTTTACTTTTATCTTTTTTTTCGAATATTTGTTCAAACAGCTTTATTGGTATTGGAATTCCACTAACTGCCCCCAAATCCTTTAATATTGATCTTGCGTACTCGGTGACATTATCAACCCCGCCCTCTTCGTCAATTTCGAATAATACGTTGAGAAAGTCCTCATAATCCGTAATGAACCTCCCTCGCAGGTTAACGTAGAAAGGGGCATAATCCTCTGGCAGTTGTTCGATCAGGTGGCTGATCATCGTGGTCTTTCCGCTGTTTATCGGACCGTAGATGAAGGTGATTAAAGACGGCTCTGCCTCCAGTATCTTCATGACTTCATTGAGTTCCTTTTCTCTGTTGTGGAATGGAATTTTTTTCATATTCTTTTCCTCACATATATCGCTAATAATCCGGTGATCGCAACCACTGCCTCTAATCCAGTTTTATCTCCTCAGTTTTATCTCCTTTAATATTGATATAAATTGTCTTAGCCTTTCCTGGCAGGATAGAGAAAGTTCCGTATACAGTACCTGCCACCCCTGCTTGATCGAATCATTCTCCATACACATGGATTCCAGGTGGAATATTTATCCTTGCATCTACATTAAATGTCACATCATTCAGGGATGGATTGTCCATATAAAGTTCTACAGGTCCATCTTGTGACTTATCAACAACATCATCAACCGGATGCAGAGTAACAGTAGGACCTACCCTGAACTTTAGTTCAACTAATGTTGTTTCAGTCGGAAGTACTGTTGCTGTAGCTGTGACAGTCATCGATCCAGTTGCATTTGCTGTTGCATTCTCTTCAGCTATCACGCACAACAGCCCCGGCCGCTTCATACCCGGCCCTGACTGATCCGTTCATGCTGCGCTCGGGATAATTTGCCTGTGAGAGCATCCCTGCAAGGTACACCCATCATTATCTCCTTGCGCCTGCACACCTACGGGCAGCCCCGCAAGTGCGATCACAAGCAACACCCGGATAGCCATCCCAATTCTACACATTCTTCATCACCTCGCGTATCGCAAGCAACTCCAGCCTTGATTGTGGCTTAATAATACCCCTGATTGAATCAACAAAGAGAATGTTCTCCTTAACGAGATATGCGATTTCCGGTGTAATCATTTCATAAGCATACGATGCCTCATCTGAGAATCCATCAAGAATTTTAATTACATTCTCATATTTTAATTCTATTTCTTCACCTTCGAATAAAATCTTCTTGTTCACAATTTTCAGTACTTTTATTCGTTGATTTATTTCGCCTGTTCTGAGCATAAGCATCTCTTGCGATTTTTCTTCCCTGTTTTCGTAATTCACGAGTTCAACAAGACATATCGGCTTACCACCGCAGTAATTCCATGCGACAATCTTTTCATCATCGCTGAAGTTGTGCTTGTCCAGAAAATCCATAGTCTCCACTTCATTAAAGTCATCCACCAGTAGATGCCTACTTCGCCCCTGTAGCATCGCCTCGCTGTAAACCTGCTCGATGAAGAGTGAATCGGATGAAACCGCAAAGATATGGCAGAGGTGCAGCTCCTTGGTCAGTCGTATAAAAAAGTTGAATAATTTGTACATCAGCAATCCATTGATCTTCAGATCCCCGATGACTTGCAATTCATCGAGGATAAGCACAGGTCTCTTATTTTTAGCGATTGTTGTAAAGTACTCCTCAAGAAATTCAAATACATCTTCGTAAGATTTTTCCTTGAAAAGTGCATTCATAATGCTTTCAGCAACCGGGATTCCGCTGAATTTCAACGTCTCTGCAGATATTTCCGAGATTGTTTTTAGAATTTCCTTATTATTTTTCTCCTTCTCAATTTTGAATAAAACCTTAATAAAATCCCTGTAATCCGAAATAAATCTCCCTCTCAGGTTAATGTAGAATACCACGTATTCCTCTGGCAATTGTTCGATCAGGTGACTGACCATCGTGGTCTTTCCGCTGTTTATCGGCCCGTGAATGAAGGTGATGAGGGATGGTTCTGCCTCCAGTATATTCATAACCTCTTTAATTTCTCTTTCTCTGTTGTGGAATGGAATTCTTTTCATATTCTTTTCCTCACATATATCGCTAATAATCCGGTGATCGCAACCACGGCTTCGAATCCAGTTTTATCTCCTCTGTTTTATCTCCTTTAATATTGATATAAATTGTCTTAGCCTTTCCTGGCGGGATAAAGAATGTTCTTTATACAGTACTTGCCACCCCCTGCCTGAACAAATCCTTCTCCATACACATGGATTCCTGATAGAACATTTATCCTTGCATATACATTAAATGTCACATCATTCAACTATCCCGCACAACAGCACCGGCCGCTTCATACCCGGCCCTGACTGAACCGTTCATACTGCGCTCGGGATAATTTGCCTCAGAGAACATGCCTGCAAGGTACAGCCCATCAACACCGGTCCTATACGGCAGTATCCGCTCAGCATACCCGGTCTCATACACAGGTGCAGTCAGGGCATCCCGTCCCAGTTCCCACCACTGCACAGCCGACCTGTCAAAGTCGGGGTATAATCTCTCAAGCCCTTCCAGGAACATCTCCATAACTTCCTCCTCGCTCCGGGTGTACAGCGGGTCATCGTGGTCCTGGAAATACGAAGCAATATAGAGCAGGTGCTCTCCAGCATAATCCGAGGCTGGCATAAAATTAGTATGCTCGATCAACGCCCCGAACGGCACATCGGCCTTGATGTTCAGCCAGTACGTACCATCTGTCATCAGGGGCTTTGACATCCCAAGCAAGGCACAGCAAGTACCCTGGTAATGGATGGCGCTCGGGTCAAATCCAGGAATGCCCGGTTCTACAAGGGACGCCAGGGTTACGGGAGGTACTGTGGATATCACAGTATCACAGGACAAAGTGCCTTCTTCAAGCATCACACCCGAAACCCGGCCGTCTTCCATTAATATCTCCTTGACACCGTTACCTGTTATGACACGGCCGCCCTTTTCCCTTATTGAATCAGCCAGCGCAGCTATTAGATGGTGGAAACCGCCCCTTATATATCCCAATCTCTCACCCTCTGCGCCCCGGTTTGAGCGTATCTTGACCCTGCCCACCAGCCAGGCCGCACTGACCAGGGCGGCGCTCGAACCGAACTTGCTGTTCAATAGCGGCTGGAAGAAATTATTGTAAACCCCGCTGCCTGCTGTCTTCAATATCCATTCCCCTGCCGTGATATTATCGTATGACCTGACATCCCTGACAAATTTTGTCCGCAGCACAAGCAGCCCCAGCCTGAATATATCCGGCAACGACAGGGGCGGGAATTTTAATATTTCCAGGGGCGTGTTCATGGGATATGCCCTGCCGCCCCAGTAATAGCCTGTGGTACCCTTGACCCACTGCAAGCGCCCTCCCAGGCCCAGTTCGTCAATCAGTCCAATCAGTTCGGTATCGCTGGAAAAGAAATGATGGTAATATTTCTCGATATAATAATCATCAGTATGTTCATCAATGTGGTAACTCTGTGCCATACCACCAAGTGCATCGTCCTTTTCTACCACGGTTACCTGATGTTCATCCGAAAGCCGGTAAGCCGCCGCAAGTCCGGCCAGCCCGCCGCCGATTATCACTATATTGCTCATATTTTCACATCCAGTCCCTATTGATCATCTTATTAATTATTATCGAGACTTTTTATTATTTCCTGGAACGGTTTAGAACCACAGAGTGCACAGAGAGCACAGAGAAACAATAACGCTCTGTGTCCTCTGTGCTCTCTGTGGTTGATTTTCTTTGTCATGATCTATTTCATCCGGAATAAATTAAAAAGTCTCTTATTATCTGTAGAAAAGCACTACTCCGTATTCACTCTGGGGCCTGTCCAGCTGCCGGTACATAATGAACCGGTAATTGATGTCACCGGGTTTGAACCAGTACCATGCCATCTTGGCACTGTCCAGCCGCTGGTAGTCATCATCCACTACCTGCTCTACGTAATCAGCATCCTCATCATGGGCTACCACGATAGGTGCATCCAGTACCGGATCATTTTCAAGATCTACACTCCAGTGTACATGGTTGTAGTGCCGCAAGTGCCATAAAAACTGCGTATCCATTTCATTATCCGTGACCTGTATCTCAGTATAAAAGCCTTTGTGCTTATCAGCAGTTTCATGCAGGGTGGCCATGAAGTGCTGGAATGTCCGGGGCGGCTGGCTGGCCTGTATCAATGGTTCGGCAGGGTCTGCATAGTTCTTGTAGTTCAGGTTATAGCTGGTATACAGGAAAAAAGCTGAACTGAATACCAGTATGACCACAAAGGCGGCCTCAGCCCATCTTGGCCGCTGTTTCAGGGAAGGCACGACCTCGCCCAGGTATGCGCCTGCGATCAGTACTGCCGGAAGAAGTGGATGCAGGATCAGCCAGGGTACCTTCTCACCTATATAAGCATAGGCGGCAAGGCTGGCAGCCAGCCAGTAAACCACAAAGACCATCATTGGATTTTCCCTGTTTTTAATGAACTTTGCTACATATTCTATGCTCCCCAAAAAGGCGAACAGGGCTATAGGAAGTTCATACAGGAAAAGCAAGGGGATATAGTAATACGGCGGCCCTCCGATACGTTCTATCTCATGCATCTCGTACCAGTGGGAAAAGGCACTGAAAGTGGCACTCTTTACGGCTTCAAAGTCCTTGAAGAAGTAAGAGTAGAACGTCACGTAAATAGCAAGGAACACCACTATGAACAGACCGGTATCCATCAATATCCTGAACATGTGCTTCTCAAGTGATGCGATGATACCAGGTTGCTGGTGTCGGGTGCGGTAGCCCAGGCATATCCTGTACAATACATACATTCCTACAGGAAAGGCCAGCAGTGCAATGGTGACGTATGCATTCTCTTTGGCAGTGACTGAAAATGCCAGTGCGGCAGAACCCAGTGCTACATATATGAGCCTGTTGGGATTATTTCCTTGCTCAAGATATTTTGCCGCACACACCACGGCTGTCAGCGTGAAGAAGGTGATGAATATGTCGTTGCGGAAGAAACGGGAGTAGTACAGGAAGGATGGTGAGAAGGCGAAGAACGCTGCCGTGATAAGCCAGCCCGGGCGGCCGAGGTAATTCCTGAAGGGATATACCAGCAGCACCATACCCACGCCGGTCAGTGCAGGGACCACACGGGTCGCAAAATCGGTATCCCCTATGATGTTGAATATACTTGCTGTCAGGAAATACAGGAACGGACCGTGAAATACCGGGTTGTATTCATAATTGCCGTTTGTGAATAATTTGTAGGCAAAGGAGCCTACTGCAGCCTCATCATGGTGGAACGGCCGAGCATCGAGCTGGTACAGGCGCAGGGCTGTGGCTGCTATTATAATAATAATAAAGATGATAAAGTCCGGTTCTTTAAAAAATGGTCTTTTGTTTGTTGTTTCTGCCCCTCTCATGTTGTCCATGACTTCTATTGGATTATATTTAAGCATATTCAATAAATGGTTGTATCCATTTCAAAAAGTATGGCAAAATGCAAGATTAGTATAGACACGGATTTCACAGATTACACTGATTTTCACAAACACTATTAATCAGTGTAATTTGTGTCTCAAAATTTTGAGCAGTGTGAGTAATTACCATTAAACAGGATTCAAAGCAACAAACCATTTTATTTAAGTGTAGGAAGACCTCGTACTGTTAGTACGAGGATAGTTATTCTAATACTTTCACCCAGCTCTTAATTAAAATATAAATATCATCATTGGAATAGATATAAGTATGAATTCATCAGGACAATCAGTTTTTTTCTGTGAAAAATGTAAAAAATTGTTAAAATTTGACAGTGTTAATAAAGAAAGATTTTGTCCTAATTGTGAACCTGAAAAATATATTAGTTTCAAGAATTATCGAAGAAAACAAGACAGAATAAGAGATGGTAGAAATTTTGAAGGGGTAGATGATGCTGGAGAAATTGTTTTCTTAAATATTGATTATTTTGAAGGTAAATGTAACTTACAATTTAAATTTAATGGATCAGATTATAAGGAGATTATTAAGGAACGTATAGCATGGACAGGTGAACAAGTAAAGACTTCAGCTAAAATAGAAATAAATTCTCAAGGTTCGAATAATTTAAATTTAAGTATACTTGGAAAATATAAAGACAACAGATGTAGATGGTGTAAATCATTAAGAACTGCTTTAACAGCATATTTGAATATTGAATATCAAAAAAGCTGCCGATTTGATTTTTAAATAGATTTAAATGAAGAGATAGAGTTTCAAAGAAAATATGGGTGTCTAAACTTGTTTACACATACTCATGAATAAGCAAAAAAACTTATAGAAGACTTGCAGATTGATGCACGTGTTAAAAAATAAAGCAGGGGTGATGAAATGAATAAAAAACAATGGTATACATGGGCGTTTTTCCTTATTGTCGCTGGTGTTACGCTTAAGACAATACCATTAGCACTTTTGAACTACTACAACACATTCAGTGTCTCAACTTACCCAGACATCGGTTTAATAATCGGATACGTATGTGGAATAGCGGGTATTGCTTGTGCTTTTTGTGGGTTGTTTGAGAAAGAGGCTCCATGACTTTGGGAGGCTATCGTGATGTTACGCGGAGGTCGGGTCGCGTGGCCGGAAGGGTTTTGTAGGATGGTTCAAAAGACTTACTACAAAAGAAGAGTGAAGCGGTGTACGTGATGATCGAAGTTGGCAGAAGGATGTACATACAGACCAGGTTTGGATATTATTATGAAACAATATAAGATTTACAAAGAAGAATTAAGGAATAAAAGAGATAAAATCTATATTCTCCACTATGCTTGTTCTGATATTAACAAACCTGAGATTGAGATTTCTTCTATATGCACATATAAATTAGAAAGTCATGCGCCCCCCAAACAATTTTCTCGTGTGGATGACCAAAATGAAAAAAATATGTTAAAAAAATTCTGGGATTTTATAACTGAAGTTAATCCAGTTATAGTTGGATGGAACATTAATAAACCTAATATATATGGTATAGAAGTACTCCAAAAAAGATATAATCAACTATGTGAATCCGAAAAAATTACAAAACTTCCTGAAGCATATGATTTAGATTTATTATTAAAGTCTGAATATAATTTACCAAGATATGACACTCATCCAAAACTCTTTTACTATGCTGATATAAATGGATGTACCTTATTAAATTTTCGAAAGGGTGTTGATGAATTAGAATTATTAAGGCAAAAAGAGTTCAAGGCTATAGACATGTCAGTTCAAAGAAAATGTACAATTATTTCAGATTTAGTGGAATTTTATCTTGAGGGAAAATTAAAACTTGCAGATTCAAAACGAATTTGTGAGCAAAAGTTACTTCTTTTTGGGCTAAAACAATCTGGACGTTTTTTTTGGATTTGGTTAAAATCAAAAATAGGATAGGATTCATAAAGCAAATATATAAATTTAATATTTGCGTGAATATGAAAAAAAATCCTTCGCAGGGCTTTAGACACGCTCGAAACGATAAGCAAAATTCGCGCCACTGTCACCAAAAATACGCCTACTCACCCGCATCCTCGTGCGCTCACCCAATCGCCTGACCTCCACCCAGTGGATGCCTCGGACTTCAAGTCCGACGGTGGCACAGCAGGGGGATTTATGCTCGTTTTTTTAAAAATTCAAGGGCTGATCTATTACTTTCACTCCACTCTGGTAAAGTATATTAACCCAAAAAATAATCTATTAATTACCTCCCAAAAACTAAACAAACTGGAGGCTTGAAAAGGTGAATTAAAATGTCAGATTATTTATATCCTAAAAATTGGGATAAATTAAGACAAATTGTTTATAAACGTGCAAAGTATACTTGCCAATATTGCGGAGAGCGTTACCAAGGGATAAATGCTCACCATATTATTGCATTGAGTAAAGGTGGGAAGAATGACTTGAATAATCTAATTTGTATTTGTGACCAATATCATTCCATTTTACATCCTACAAATTCAAGACTTGAGATAAAAAGATTAATTAACGATATAAATTTAGAAAACATAATAGATGGTTTTTTTCCTGAAATAACAGATGATAAAATCTATAATGATACAGAAATATTCATGGATGAACAAGTTTTTT
>JAUVLO010000133.1 GCA_030600695.1 Methanosarcinales archaeon
GTCCAGCTGGGCTACAATGAAGCATTAATACAGGATATCCAGAACGGGCTCAATACTTTGTTCAGGGAGACAGGATTCCCTGAAATTAAAAGATCAATTTTTTCTGCCAGCCAGAAAAAGGATATAACACGACTGGTGGATTCGTTGAAGAAGTTGATGGTCTCACTGGAAGACAAAGGCTTTTACCGGCCTGATATTCCCCAGCCGCTGCTCAAGCTTCTCGTGAACGGCCTGAACCTGGAAAACGAGGATATTTTTGCAATCCTTGACGGGTCAGGTATACCTGATGAGATAAAAAGAAATGAGAAGGAGTTCCTTGCTTCATGTGCTGCCATAACCCAGCTTGGTTACATACTCCTGCGCTGCCTGGTACCAGAGGTAAAGGCTGTGAGCGCAGGACCCCATGTCTGTATCATGACAGATGGTTTTTCGCCCGGTTCAATGATGTTCATTGATTTCAGCCTGGATTCGATCAAGGAAGTAAATGTCAAGCAGGTATATGACAGGCGGGATGATTTTTATTATCTTAAAAATCCGGACGGGATATCCGGACTGGATGAGGAGACATCCGGTTTGTTGATGAAATACTACTCTTTCTTCCAGGTGACCACAGATATTGGTCTTAGCCATATTATCCATAATAACCTGGGCATTGTTTATGATACGGCAGGCATGTACGGAGAAGCCATTGCAGAGTATAGGGAGGCTCTAAAACTTGATCCGGATTATATTGAAGCGCACAATAACCTGGCTGTGATCTATAACAGGATGGGCAGGAATGAAGAAGCAATAGAGGAACTCCAAAAGGTGTTTGGGCTCAACCCGGGGTACACAGAGGGACACAGCAACCTTGCACATGTCTATACCGGGATGGAGCGATATGGTGAAGCAGTCACTGAGCTTCAGGAAGCCTTGAGGCTTGACCCCGAATATGCACCGGCGCATAACAGTCTGGGCCACATCTATGCTGAGCAAAAGAAATACCAGGAGGCAGTAAAGGAATTCCAGGAAGCTATCAGGCTTGACCCTGAATATGTCCTGGCCCGTAATAATCTTGGACATGTCTATTTAGAGCTTGAAAAGTATGAGGATGCGATAAAGGAGTTTGAGCAGGTCACAAAGCTGGACCCCAGGTTTATCGAGGGACATCAGGGTATGGGATTGGCCTGTTATAACAAGGGCAGATATGATAAGGCAGCCCACGCCTGGGCCAGGGCGGTCTATCTTAAACCGGAATTGATGGACAGCGTGCCTGATGAGTTGAAACTCAAAGTGAACATGGGCGTTTCAAGGCTCAGTTTCTCTAAATGAAGTTAACTTCAACCCGATTCGCAGTCAAAGTAAAAGATATATAAAATCCATGTCTTCTTCTATATGTGAAAATTACGAATGGAGATGTCAAATTGATACAGAAATCAACAATCCGGTTAACCGTCCTGATGATCATTACTTCACTAATTATAATGAGCGGATGTACACAGGCTCCCGATTCAGATAAAGATTCAGCCACTGATTCAGATACGCAAGATAACAAAAATGAATCACAAGACGGGGATTACATTTATAGAACCGCTGTGGTCGAATCAACCGAAATAATGGTACTCGAATCATTTCCTGTACAGATACATGTAGTCGTAAAAGGCTACCTGCCGGACGGCTGCACCGAGATTGACAGGGTTGAAAAAGAAAGAGACGGCAATACATTCACAGTTACAATAACAACAAAACGACCAAAAGATATGATGTGTACACAGGCCATAGTACCCTACGAAAAAGTGGTCCCGCTTGATGTATACGGTTTGAAGGCAGGTACGTATGACGTTAATGTCAACACTGTGACAGATTCATTTGAACTTTCCACTGATAACATCATCGAAGATGCATGGGGCGGTTCCGGGGCAAATGTCTTTAGAGAGGATAATAACGGTAGCACAGTGGAACTGTCAACGGGCGATACCTTCCAGGTCAAATTGAACGAGAACCCCACAACAGGATACCAGTGGACCCTGGAGACAACCGGTGGTCTTGAGATTATGAGCGATAATTACCTACCCCCCGCCCCCGGACTGGTTGGTGCGGGCGGTATTCACGAATGGGATATTAAAGCCACTGCCAGCGGGACGCAGCAGGTGACGGGCGTGTACAGCCGTTCGTGGGAGAACCTAACCGGTAGTGAGCAAAGGTTTGTATTGACAGTGGAAGTGGAATAAATATATTAGCTGGAAGTTAATTTATCCAGCCCATCCAGTCATTCTACCCCTTTCAGCCCTTCCAGTACTTCTTCCATATCCCCGTACATCCCCTTATCCAGCTTCTCCAGCAGCACTTTGGCATGAACCCGGTCCCCATCCACATCGATCACTTTCCAGCCCTGCGCTTCTATCAACTCCTCCCTGCTGGCAGGGAACCGTGCATCCTCCTGCAGCACCTCTCGCAATGCCTTGACACCGGTATATTCCGTGACCCTGGGAAACTTCCCCTCTTCCCTGTATACTTTCAGCCGTGCAGCATCCTTGTACATCCTCTCGCCGTGGAAGGACAGGTACATTGACCCCGAACCGCTATCCTGGGCCCTTTTATCTATCTCAAGTAGTTCGGCATCATCGAACTGGTACAGGTTGTGCAGGCCGTGCCCGAACAGGCGGGAATACAAAATGTCTGATTCAAATGCGGGCCCAGGCTCCCTGGACAGGTCCACGCAATGCACCATGTTAAACTCCTGCATCAACTTCACAAGTTCTTTACCGGGCGGCCCCCACCTTATCTCCCATACCAGCCTGATATCATCAAGCTGGGCCCAGGATAGCAGGTCATGGATATTATCAACCGCCTGGTTTGGGTTAAATGACAGGGGTGTCTCCAGCACCAGCAGATTGGAGTGCAGTCTCCTGCATATATCCAAATCTGTTTCAAGCACGCGGCCTGCCCCCTTTGTGGGGCTTAGCAAATATTTGTGAGTCAGGTCGCAATGGCATTTGACTGAGAATTTAAAAGTTTCCGGCACCCGCTTTGCCCAGGAATCTACTGTTTTTAACGGCGGGGTATTATAGAATGTGGAGTTCACTTCAACAAAATCAAAAGCCTTTGAATAGGCTTCCAGCGGGTCTGCGCCGAGAATATCAAAATATCCCCAGCCTCCGGCTCCTATCCTGTATTCAGGCATAACATAAGTTAATCTATTGTCAATGTTTATAACTTTGATGGGTCTTTCATATGGGTACAATACTGTTCGTTGATAATATCGCTCGTTAATGATATCGAAAGAATAATTTCCCTGCCTTAACAGGAACTGTGGGTAATAGCTTTTGTAATACAGGCACCCACACACAGGCAGCATTCGGTGCACTCTTCGATATTTGGTGCCGTGGCCTTGCCGTCCACCATTTCAAAAACATCTGCTGGACAGGCATTTCTGCATTCACTGCAGCCCACACACCCTCCATGACTGATCTCAATTGTGATTCCGTTTGACTGGTACTTCATTACAACCATACTTGTTGACCTCCTGTTAAAATCAAGCAAATTATTATTATAAGAATCTTGTCTTTATAAGAGCGGTATTTCGATATATCATTCGAACCAAAAAGTACGATCAGCTTTTATACCTTCAAGTGGTGTCAATTCCTGCATGACCGTGCTGTCGTCCTTTGGCAGGACCCGTTTCAAGAAAATGCTCACTTCGTTTACGTTTTCTAAGCCTGCATGAAAGTATATACTTTCCTATACGTCCGGAAACTTGAATTTGTAAGTGTGGCTGAAGAACTTAATAAAATATCACACATACCAGTACTTGTGGTGAAAAATTGATAATACCTGAACATGAACGATCCGCTGAACCCCTGATAGGTGAAAATGTGATAAAACACCCTGATATGGTCAGGGCTGTTGAATGGGTTCTCACAGAATACAAACCCCCAAAGCGGGAGATATGCATCTTTGTTCCGTGTTCGAAGGCAAAACCATATCATGAAAGTCCGTCCCATAAAATGTTTGACAGTATTATATTCAGGCATCTCACTCATGACCAGGTCCATGTAGTGGTATTTGGTACCTGCGGCGTAACGCCCAGGGAACTGGATACCGAATATCCGTTTATGGATTACCAGTTCATGCTGGGACGGTGTGACGTGCCAAAGGTCAAACGGGAATTCCACAAGTTAGAGAGCCAGAGACTGGCACGTTATCTTGAGTTGACAAAGCA
>JAUVLO010000076.1 GCA_030600695.1 Methanosarcinales archaeon
CTTGCATTGATGTTCATGATACTGCCCTGGACTGTCAGGGCATCAGAAGAAGCGATTAAAACAGTATCAGGTGGTCTGAAGGAAGGGAGTCTTGCGCTCGGGGCTACGAAATGGCAGACCATAAGGCAGGTCGTGCTTCCAAATGCCCTTCCAGGTATTACGACAGGGATCATACTAGGGACAGGAAAGGCGATGGGCGAGACTGCCGTGATCATGTATACGGCCGGATCCTCGCTGCTCCTGCCGGAATCGATATTCGATCCGGTGCGTGCGCTTCCATACCACCTGTATATCCTTGTGTCTGAGGGTATATCCGATGATATGGCGTACGGCAGTGCGACTGTACTGCTCGGGATGGTGCTTCTGATCAACTTTACTGCTGTTGCGATACAGCGTTACTACCAGGCCAGGTCCGGGTTACGGCATTGATAGGAAAAGGGGAAGTGAAAGTGAATATAAAAATATTGGATAATAGGGAAGGAAATAAAGAAATAAGGAGATACAATTGATGGAAACAGAAGATATTGAGATCGAAAGCCGCAACCTCAATCTCTGGTACGGTGATGCACAGGCTTTGAAAGATATTTCGATCCCGATACAGAAGAACAGGGTCACTGCCCTTATCGGTCCGTCCGGGTGCGGTAAATCCACGTTTATCCGGTGCATCAACCGGATGAACGACCTCATAAAGGGATGCCGTATCACAGGTAAGGTGCTGTTCGAAGGCAGAGACCTCTATGAAAAGGATGTGGACGTTGTTGTACTGAGAAAGAGAATAGGGATGGTCTTCCAGAAGCCAAACCCGTTCCCGATGTCCATCTATGACAATATCGCATACGGACCGCGCATTCACGGGACGCAGGGAAAACGCAAACTGGGTGAAGTGGTCGAGGACAGTCTTAAGGCTGCTGCGCTGTGGGACGAGGTGGGCGATATCCTGGACAAACCTGCACTTGACCTGAGCGGAGGACAGCAGCAGCGGCTCTGCATCGCACGGACACTGGCAGTAAATCCTGATGTGATATTGTTCGATGAGCCGTGCAGCGCACTTGACCCGATATCGACATCCAGGATCGAGGACCTGATCAATGAGCTGAAACACGATTATACGATCATCATTGTGACACACAATATGCAGCAGGCTGCCAGGGTATCTGACCACACTGCGTTTTTCCTGCTCGGTGAGATGATCGAGTTCGGGAAGACAAAACAGATATTTGAACGTCCTGTCGAAAAGAGCACAGAGAATTACATTACAGGACGGTTCGGATGATCAGGCGAATGACGATCAGGAGATTAGAAAAGGAGATCAGGATAGAACAAGAAATGGAAAATTTCAGACAGGATTTACAGGATTGACAGGATACGATCCAATCATGTCGATCCTGTAAATCCTGTCAAAAGATTTGATTGAAACTAATAAAATTACTTACATCTATATCAAAATGCGTTTATAATTTCCTATACGTGAACAAGAGAACAGGATACAAGAACAAGAGAACAGTAGATAGAACAGGAGGGATATAATGGTTCGAGAACAATACCATGAGGAACTTACAAAAGTACGGCAGATGGTCTTAACACTCGGTGAAATGGCAGGCGTATCTATCAAAAATTCGGTCGAGGCACTGTGTGACCACAATGTCGAACAGGCAGAAGCTGTAATAAAAGGCGACGCTGGAATAGATGATCATTCTGCTAAGATCGAGATCAAGTGCATGAGGCTTCTTGCACTCCAGCAGCCAATGGCACGGGATCTGCGGATGATAGGAGCTGTTATCAAGATCAATCTCGACCTTGAGCGGATGAGTGACCTTGCTGTGGATATCGCAAAGATCGCAGTTGCGACAGGGAATGATAAACATATCAAACCCCTGATAGATATTCCCAGGATGGCCCACATAGCATGCGAAATGCTGGACCGTGTACTGCAGGCTTTTAGTGAGTCGAACCCTAACCTGGCTTATGAGACCGCAAAATGTGATGATGAGATCGATGCACTGTTTGACCAGGTCAGGCGGGAGTTAATTACGTTAATGATCGAGGATCCGAGAAAGATCGCAAATGCATCGCACCTGACGTTTGTGGCGCGCTACCTTGAGCGGATCGGGGATCATGCCACCAATATCTGCGAGAGCGTGGTGTATATGGCAACAGGTGACAGGGTGAAGCTGAACTGAGGCGTATTATGGATACAAGAAAAGTGCAGATGACTGGAAAATCGACATTTATTGTTACACTCCCTAAGAGGTGGGCTGTGGATTCAGGGCTGGCGGCCGGATCAATGGTTTCGATCTCATACCGGAGTGATGGGGCAATAGTGATCACGCCGCCGGGCTACAAACCAGTTCCACGTATGAAGAAACTGGAACACGGCAAGCAGATAGATGAGCTCAGGCGTGATATCATAGGCGCATATGTGATAGGCGGGTACCAGTTCATCGAGATATGCGGCGGAAATATCCCGCAGAAGAGAAAAAAAGAGATAAGAGGAATATGCCAGAACCTGATCGGGATCGAGGTAATTGAAGATACCGATTCCAATATCGTGATCCAGGATCTCCTTGATACTGATGAATTCACACTTGAAAAGGGACTTAAACGGATGTCTTCACTTGTGTACCTGATGCTCGATGATATGATCAATGTGTTGAAAGAGAAGGATAGCACAATACTTGAAGAGATCATCTCAAGGGATGATGATGTTGATAGAATGTACCTGCTGGTCTCAAAACAGTATATCGATCGACTGGATCCGAACAGGATTACGAAAAAGGATGAACTGAACCTCATCGAATCGTTCTATTATCGACTTGCAGCACAGAATATCGAGCGCATCGGTGATCATGCGGCCAAGATCGCAGGACATCTCGACCTTGCCAGTATCCCGGAAGATGTCCTGATACAGATCATAGAGTTCGGGAAGGCTTCACAGAGTCTCGTCTCCCAGAGCGTTGAATCGCTCAGACATTCGGATAAGAAATTGGCAAACAAGGTTTTGGCAGATAAGAAGAATCTGAATATGAAGGTATCCATGATCGATCAATCGTCAACTGTCCCATCTATCGAGATAATTCTGGACAGTTTCAACAGGATCAGTGATTATGCAGCAAATATCTCAGAACTTACAATCGATCTATCGCAGCTATAGGATGCTTCCACTCATTCTTTGTGTGGGGGTGATCATCGACTATAGCCTGACGTTCTATTTTGCCGACAGCATCGAAACGGTCCTGCAATACGAATTCAGCCCGACCCTGACATATGCGATCAAGCACGATATAGTAATTCCATATCTGGTGTTTACGGTCTTCTTTTACTATACTGCTGCCTACATTGTGCTAAAATTCCTCATTGATTCGGATATTTATTATGTTGGTGTTGCCATCATCCTGCTGATGAGCATTACGCATGTTATGGGGGGACTCTCGTGGTATGTGCTCAATGTCAATTACTCAAATGTAGTGATTGTGCTGTCGCTGGTATCTATTGTGATCACGATCACAGTTTTTGGATATGAGATATTCAAACAGGCATAGCATTGTGCCGCCGCACAAGTAAAGCGAACCACCCACTGCATGCGTGTTTTTGTGCTGGGTCAGGCAGACAGGGGTGGAGCAGGAAAGTAAAGGGGGAACGCATGCGGGGTAATCATTTTTCAGATATATATTCACCCTATATAGTTAAATATTCACTACATAATTCACATGTGCAAAGGTTATAAAAGAAGAGCTCAAAGGTAAAGCAATGAAAAAGATAATTAGTATGCTGGTCGCAACAGTACTTTCACTGTACACATTTTATTCAACATGCTGGTATACACCATCCGAGGTCTTCAATTCAGCTATCCCTGTCATCTTTGTCGCCCTTTTTGCATATTTCTTATTCATCTGTGTCCTCTGTAAAAGCTGGTGCCGGACATCCTGAAGTGGAACCGGTAATTCATATATTCTATATAGAATTTGGAATTAACTATAGATATTCTACATTTATATGTACTATATGGGTATAATTTATATAGATATTGGTGTATGTTGTAGTATGACTGAAACGAGATATACCACACAGATAACTGGCTCAAGAAGCGGGGGTGGTCCGTATGCTGAAAAACAAAACCTGTAAATTGAGCATTAATGCCGGCCCAGGTAACTGCAGTGTTTTTAAATATATCTCGTTCTCGATCATATCTTTATCGATCCTGCTATTACTGATCCCGGCGGCAGCAGCCAGTCAATGCTGCCCTGATGATGACCTTGAGACCGATGTGGAGTGGGTGAACTGCGGCAGTGCGGCCATTGCATGGGGTAAGATATACCAGCTTGAAGTTGATAATGTACTTTATACCGTACGTACTGACGATTTTGATCCAGACCTGAATGCTACGGCCGTATCAATTGAAAAAGGCGGCACGGTAACGACTGAGGTCCTGTTCCTTAACCTGGAGCCAGACGATAATTGGTTCCACCTGGATCTTGAAATAAAGGTAGAACTGACCGGTATAACCACGGACCAATATGAAACACCTTCAGCACATCTCACATTCTACCGCAGAAAAAAACCTGCACTTGAAATTGATACCGTTGCAAGCTCTGATACTTTCAGGGGGTTCAACGTCTCCTCTGGCCAGTATGCGCCGGAAGAGGAGAAAACGATCACGATAGACGTGAGAAATACCGGGGAGGCATGGATAGAGAATGTTGAACTGAAGGTGGATATCGGGGAACTTGAACTGACAGGAAACGGTGATTTCCAGTTTTATGACCATACGATAGTTAAAAATTTCGGGTGTATGGAGGTAAACAGCAAAAGGTCGATCAATTTCACTGTTATTGCCCCGGCATGGGATGGAATAACCTCGCCTTATGAGATCAACTATACTATCACGGCACTGGCGGGAGGGATCGATATCAATAGCGTTGAATATGATGCAAACGCCACCATCAACCTCTCATGTACAGATCCTGAGTTGAGAGTGGTAAAACGGATATACGATGCCGAGATCAGTATGAGCCCGTGGTACATCAGCGGGTCAAAGATGTATGATGCATGGGAGTACAGTGTTGTCAGCTTGAGTGTGTATTCCGGATTCTATACAGTTGGAGATATAAATCTCATAAACCCGCCCATACCTGATGCTTTTGTAATCGCAGAGACTATTGAGGACGGGAACCCTGTATGTATATCTAAGGACAGTCCGTACACTATCAGCTACAAACTGGTGCCAGTCAGACCTGGCAATCACATCATTGATAAGACAACTGCCACTACGAATTTTTTTGGTAAGAATTTTTCATGGGAGTCAGAGAGTTACACTATTACAGTTCACGGACCGCACATAATCCTGGCCAAATCTGTTGAACAGGAAGATAATGGAACCGGCAGGGTGACACTGGACATACACAATGACGGTGACCGCGCCGCCTGGATTAATCTTACTGATACCGTGCCCGCAGATGCTGGCTATATCGAGGGTAGTATTGAGGCGGGTATCGAAGGCGGCACTTTGCCCCTAAGCGAATGGGACCTTAGTGTTTGCAGGGTCAATGATTCGTACCTCCTGGCGGTGACTGGCGTTCTTCTTCCACCCGGGGAATCCCTTGGGATGTCCTATCTCATACGCCCGGACCGGTTTGATGAACTGGATATACCGTATGCCGAGATCGAGTTCAGGGCCCTGAACCGCTATAGAGGTGTTGTACGTTCTTCATTCTGGGAGGAGGGTGCCGAGGTGGCCCAGGTTAAGGATATGTCAACCGGGGAGTGGATAACACATAACCAGCCGGAAGAGAACGAAACGCAGGTAGAAGAGAATGAAATGCAGGCTGCGCCAGATGAGGGACCTGTGAATTACATCATTTCAACGCCGAGCGCCCCATCTTCTAATAGGACGAACCAAACAGGCTTTATGGGAATACAAATACCAGAGCAGTTTCACCTGATCAATCAATTTCCGGCAGGGATCGAAGAGCGAATCCAGCATGCCAGTTCTGTTGTTGAAACCGTGAAGAAGTTGGCAGCATTTATGCTTGAAAAAGCGCTGTACCTGATCATAATTCTTACTGCAGTTTTAGGTTTCCTGATCGCTTATTTATTGTTGAAAAGTGAAAGCACTTCACCCTGAGCAGGATATATTATGTTGCAGCATTACGTTTTCACCCACAATCACATCCAATACAATTTATATACATAACTGTGACCTTAATAACTATACCCCGCAGCTCTGCTGCGATTGGGTGTGCCGTCGCAACGTTTGACTAAAAAAAAGTAAATTGACAGATATCAGATATATTCAGGTCTTTCGTTTATCGGTTAAATTGTAAGAAGTAGAGGATTCCAGAACCATGACCTTGTTTTTCATTTCGGTTAGTTCATATTCTATATTTGATAATCTTTTATCAAAGAGAGTATTGAAGTCATCCCTCATGGAATGGATCTCTGAAGTTATTTCTATTTTGCTCAGATCTACTTTATCACCTACCCGATCTACTTTGTCACCTACCTGATCTACTTTGTCACCTACCTGATCTACTTTGTCACCTACCTGATCTACTTTGTCACCCACCTGATCTACTTTGTCACCTATCCGGTCGATTTTATCACCAAGCTTACTAAAACCATCTTCGGTGACAGTAATGAGTTTTTTAAATAAATCTACAGCATTATCCAGTCTTTCGTCAGTTTCTCCACCACCAACAACCTTATTAAAACCTTCATAATCATCTGAAGGAATGGAATATTCCTGCTCGATATTAGTAACATTGATAAGGCTATTTGAGATATTTATTGCCTGAATCAGCTTATCCAGTTCTGATTGCTCCCCCTGTGCAATGATCTTTACCCTGCCATCCGGAAGGTTTTGAATGAATCCCTTAATTCCTAATGCATTGGCTGTAGATACGACTTTTGCCCTGTAACCAACACGCTGGACATTGCCTGAGATATGGAGAATAACTTTTTTCATTAAAATATCTTCTCTTTTTGAACTATCATAAAGGTTTCTAATGACTGTGGTTGTTTTTACAAGTATACATAGATTATATATTTTAACAGCTATAGCAGAGCCAACAACCACCTATCTACTCTTCATTTCCCAGCACAACAAGCCTCAGAAAATATCTGGCAATAACAGTTATTTAACTAACACAATATCTAACAAAAGCCGAATCCTGCACTTATCCTCCAGACCTACGGATGCAATACTAAAGGAACCGAATGTGAGTGTATCACCATTTTGGAAATAACTATCAAGTGGAACCGTGTCATGCCTTAGCATTACGTTTTCACCCACAATCGCATCCAATACAACCTATATAGATAACTGTGATAACCATAGGTAGTTTATGCCTACATATATCATTTGTGTAAGAATTATATAGATATGTCCTTATTCATCAATTAGAGCAGAGACTGTCGAAAAAGTACCTATAAAACCCCTGGATTGAAACTTTCAAAGTTATTGTTCCAACTAAATCACTATACTGTACCATATCGAATTTAGACAGTAAAGGTTCAAAAACCAGGCTTTTCCGATAGTCCCGGGTAATAAACATAAGCAAAAATCGAAGAATGTGGTTAATATGTTAAACTATATAATCTATGTAAGTATGGGACTACTATTTGTTGCATTAATGGTTTCATTCATCAGAGTGCCAAACATGGTGAAAAAAGGCAACCCTGATCTGATACGCGCTGGTTTATTTTTGCAGTACAATAGATCCAGGCGGACCATTTTGTTTGTCATCGATGGATTGATCGTTGTTTTTTTCGTGCAAGCGGCTAATATGTTTTTAGGATTACAACACTTGACTAACTTTTATTATGAGGTTATGATCGTGACAAGTCTGGTATGTTTAATTTTGATCGGGTATACTTTTGTACATCTCAGCCGGACGGTGATGAAAAACACTTACAATCCGGCGCACAGTGATCTTGAACGCAGGACATACAGTGATGACTGGAGCTGATAATCATTTTGTAGACACGGTTCCATTTTCCAGTTATTTTCAAGACTTTCTAAATAAGCTTCAATAGCCTATTTGATATTAGTTTGTGCCTCTTCTACAGTTTCTCCCTGGGAATTGCAACCCGGCAGAGCAGGACAGTTAACAACATATCCTCCATCTTCTTTATCTTCTCTTATCACAACTTCAAATTTCATATATGTGAAAAATTGGTGTTGGTTCAATAAATTATTAACTGATTAAATTATCAATTAGCGCATTGGGGAAATCCTTGGAAAGTTTGCTGAGAGATAGCTCACGCAATATGATCACATCGTAAGTATCGACACGATATCATTTTCCAGTGATTTTTAAGACGCAGATTTACACGGATTTACATAGATTGATGGTTTGCTGCCTTTTTGTTTCACCGCAAAGACATTGTAACTTTAACTTTGCATCCTTTGCGCTCTTTGCGGTGCAATATTTTATTAATATTATATTTCAACAGCTATACCCGCCGCCAGCAGCACCCCCCAACATCCGAGGCCCCCGCCCGCACATACCTCTAACAACCCATGCTCGGCGCTGTGCAGAAAGAAAGCAGCCTGGAATTATTTCAATATCACTATTAACCACGATGAACACGGATTTAACGGATGACACGGATATGCACGGATAAAAATAAAGATCCGTGCGAATGCGTCTAATCCGTCCGATCCGTGCTATCCGTGTTCTAACACAAAGAAGAAAACGCAGATGAACACATATTCATTATAAAAACATTACTAATATATTTTAGCTGCCGTCCAACACCTGCCCGAATGCACCCGCATAATCTTTAAAAAATACCCCGCACATCCCCCGGAATCCATACTACACCCGACAGGCGCGCTTGATTGTTTTACATAGAGAACAACAACGCACTCAGTGAATAGGATGTACAAAAATAAAAATGCCACCAATACTGTGATTGGAGGTCAGAGTATAGAAAAATTATGGTAATGTTTAATAAGAATGTAACTAAATTACATCATGGAGATGCCTGAAAATATCTCTACAAATAAATGCGTGGTTCGGCATAGTAAGTGAGGTTACTGAACACTGAATCTCCGAACATCTACGAATAAAGGAAACAAGCTGATGAAAAGACTCCCAATAGGAATACAGACATTTCGTGATATTGTTCAAAACGATTATCTGTATGTGGACAAGACAGAGAAGATATTTGATTTAGTGAATAATCCAAAAGGCGTATATTTTTTCTCCAGGCCGAGAAGATTCGGGAAGAGTCTTTTGATTTCC
>JAUVLO010000045.1 GCA_030600695.1 Methanosarcinales archaeon
AACCAATGATTTTTTATGATTAACCAATTTAGTTTGAATAGAACACAGATGACACGGATTAGACGGATTAGACGGATTTTCACGGATTTATTTTCGTATCCGCGCGCATCCGTGTCATTCGTGCAATCCGTGTTCTATCACAATATTACTCTTAACCGATGACACATGTGCCAGACTCACGATGTCAGGCTCACGGCTTCACGCCTTACCTGTGGATTCCCCGCACACGATTCCAGTGGCAATAAGATGCGCCGCCCGCAGGGGTTCGGGAATATTGCTGTGAGTGGACGACATCCGCACTATCTCCCTGGCATCCTCCAGGTCGATACCACAATGCTGTAAATAGACCGGATTCTCACCCTCATGGGTCACAACCTCATGTATCTCGCCCGCCCGCTTCATGACCTCCCATCTGGGCACAGGGTCGGGCACGTGCTCCAGGGCGGCCCGTATGCGTTCAAGGTCAGGATAGTTACGCATCACCACGATAACGGGAATATTAGTTTTCTCATAAACTACCGTAATATCAACAACATTAAAACCCGCATAAGTGATGCCATCCAGCATCAGTACCCTGACCTGCCCGAAATGCTTGCTCTCTGTCACCATCCTGATTATGGTATCAGTGGCATCAGTGCCGTCTTTGGTGATGTGGGAGCGCAGCACCCCGTCCAGCCACTCCCCTCCCCTGAACACAGCACCAACGATCATCACCCGGTCAGTATGCAGTGATGAATCGTCGATACCAAGGATCCTTATCTCGGGCTTGATGTGCATGGTCTACATGCTGGCTTTATCATTAAAAACGTTCTTGAACTCTTCGAAGACCTCAACAAGCCTGTCGGATGCCTCTTTAATGGCAACGATCGGGTCCACACCTTTTGTTTTCACATACAGGATCGGTTCTGTGATGGTAGGATGTTCAAAATGGTATGTTGCCAGTTCCACCCTGGGGTCACTCAGCAGCAATGTCTTCAAACTGTTCAGCAATGTATGACTTTCGTCAACGATCTCAATCCTGACCTCAGTATCTGTTTTATCAATAACTTTAAGCTTCATATCACATCCCCCTCATTTGGAAAAATTGCCATAATTCGCAGCCAGCTTTCTCGATTCAATATTTCCGCAGACAGGACATTTCAACTTACTACCCTTATTCCCGTTATTTGACTGTTTTTCCATGCTAACATTACACTTGCTGCAGTATGCCTTGATCACAC
Source organism: Methanosarcinales archaeon (assembly GCA_030600695.1). Classification (GTDB taxonomy): domain Archaea; phylum Halobacteriota; class Methanosarcinia; order Methanosarcinales; family Methanocomedenaceae; genus Methanocomedens_A. Next base: position 1,221 of record JAUVLO010000045.1, read on the forward strand.
CCAAATTGTTACCGGATGTGCTCAGCCTCATGGCCTTCACGTCAATTACCTTTGCCCTGACAAGATCAAATGGGCTGAACTCATAGTCCAGCGACTTAACATAACTGTCCTTTACATTGGACACATGTATGGCAGCGGGCTGGATATTTACAATTTCCCTCTCGCCTTTGCCTTCTATCATGGCGATCTCCACAAGGGCAACTGAACTCCTCAGGTCATTCACGCGGCCTATGACAACGTCACCATTCCTGATCGCGGGCGGTGTATCTGTTTCCGGAACCACTGAAATGGCACGGGTTTTGTTGTTGATCTTGACATGGCCTGTGGCCGAAGAATAAATATTCCCACCATATTTGAAAGTATTATTATTGGAAATGAATTCCTCTGCTGTCCCTATCATATCCCCCGGCAGTACGAACTCCCTTGTTTCCTGCACCTCTACAGGTTTCGCTGGAATTTCCGGTTTTTCAGGGACCTCAATGGATTCTTCTTTCAATTTTTCTACTTTTTTCACCTTTTTTACCCTTTCCACTTTTGCTTTCTCTTCCACCTTATCTACTCCTTCCACCGTTTCTACTTCTTCCACCTTTTCTCCCTCTTCACTGGAAACTTCTTCCCGTACTTCCACATCTACCACAGTAGTATTTGTTCCCAATTTCCTGCGTGATACTGACTTTTTCTTTTTAATTCTAATGATAATCCCTCTTATATGATTTTGATGTCCGGACATCCCTGACCAATCTTATCCTCAAATAAAGGTTAACTGGTAATGGTCTTCCAATCAGGACCTGTTTTCTATCCGGTATATTTCTACATTAACAACTTCAATATCCTTTTTGTGGAACTTAAAAGTTCGTTTTAAAGGAAAACTGACATTATATCGGTCTGTAATGACCGCAGGACTGATGAACTTTTTGATGAACTCATAACTTCCTTCATTGTGGATGGAATATACCACATCCGCCACTTCAAGCGCCCGAATTAAAAACGGACGGTCACTGCCCCTTACCTGTGCACCAAAAGGAGGGTTCATGATCACGGTATGGGCCCTGCCGGGCACATCCTGGATTCCGGAGCATACGAACTCCACATCCACGCCCAGCTTCTTTGCACTTTGCCTGGCCGTCTTTAATGCATTCATGTCTATATCGAACCCAACAACAGCGGGCGCATCCACCAGGGCCGCACCGATGGCCAGGATACCGGTCCCGCATCCCAGGTCATAAACAGTATCCACAAGGTCCCCCTTCATCAAGGCAAAATACAGGAGTTCGGCAGCAATGGTTGCCGGAGTAGTGTACTGTTCAAGGGACGGTGAAGGTGACTCAAAAACTGCCACCTGTTCTAAAAGTATCTCCAGTTGTTTCTGTTTCATTTGCCCTATCGAAACATTCCTTCATCCGAGTTCCTGAAAGGATTTGAACCTTCAGCTTTCTTGATGGCATCATCCATGTGCTGGTTCGTTACCAGGCGCTCATCGATAATGGCGGCATGAAGTGCGGTCTTCAACACCTTCTCGACCAGGTCACGGCCCGACATACCATGGGTCCGTTCGGCAAGCAACTTGATATTCACATCACTTTCCAGTGCAACAGGGAAGGATGATATATTGGAATTGAGTATGGCCAGCCTTTCATCCTTATCTGGCATGATAAACTCTATCTCCTCCTCGAAGCGGCTCCTTACGGCAGTATCCAGGGACTCTACCCTGTTAGTGGCAGCTATGGTGCATACTCCTTCCCGTTTTTCCACGCCGTCCATCTCTGTAAGCAGTGCATTGACGATCTCTATTACATCACCCCTTAACTCCTGGAAGCGCCTGTCCAGGGCAATGGCATCCAGTTCATCAATAAAAATAATGCATGGTCCGATATCTTCGGCCCTGTCATATAGTGAGTGCAGTTGCCTGGCACCGTCACCCACGAACTCACCGATAAGTTGTGTGGCCTTTATTGGAATGATGGGTACTTCGGATTCATTTGCCAGTGCTTTTGCCAGCATGGTCTTGCCTGTTCCCGAGGGGCCGTAGAAGAGTACATTCCTGGGAGCCCAGTTGCCAAAACCATCAGGATCGTCAAAAAACTTAATGATAAGCCTGCACTTACGTTTGGCCCCATCCTGGCCGATCACATCTTTGAAATTCATTTCGCTGAACATCTCGGGCATTAACTCTTCTGTCTTGATGTCATCTACTACAAACATAGTAGAGTTGCTGATAACACTACCTTCGGGTACCACATCTATTACCTTGAACGCAAAATCAGGGAACATCCTGCGGTCAAATAGATATTCGCCTGACTCTACCACCATACCATTCCACTGCTCACGGGCATAGAACTCGAAAACATTGGTTTCTGATATCTCGGGATATTCATAAAGCTGGCTTCGTAACGGGTATCCCGCTGGTTTCAAGACCACGTACCGTGCGCCGTCTTCCACACGTTCTTTGTGGATATTGGTAGTGGTTTTCTTATTTACACGCTGGATTGAACGCAATATATGTTCCTCACAGATTTAATTTAATGGATGCGGTATTAACATTATCCCTTATTTTATCAATTGCTTTGACACGATGAACAGAATGTAGGCTATTACGATAATAAACAGTATCCTGATCACATCTCCTACCAATCTTAAAATCAAAGGTACGATAATTACTGCCAGCACTATCGAGACCACTATCAGGATAATATCGCGAATACCGGATTTCATTCAAAGCCTTAGATGTCATTTTGTATTTATATAATAACCGGATGAAATAAAAGGGATGGGGCTGGTGAGATTTGAACTCACGATCGACGGGTCTCTCCGAACCCTTGAAGAATTCAAGGAGAACACCAAATCAGTGCTCCAACGGCTCCTCACTGACCGGCCCCGTCGGGCTGGTCTCAGTAGACCCGTTGCTCATCATTTTATCCGCTGGAGCCCGTCGCCATTCCTGACTAGGCCACAGCCCCTTTTTTTCATTTAATTAGTACTAACGTACAGGTTCGGCAAATACCACAGTACCGGAAATACGTTTGACCTTTGCCTTAACGATCTCCTTTTTGGATGCCCCTGCAACATATACGATGTACTTATCCACCTTTGCCACACCATCGCCCTTGGAACCCACGCTCTCGATCTTGAACTCATATACTTCGCCTTCTTCAAGAGCATCCCTTTTGGCTTCGACCCTTGCCCTTCTTTTCCGGACAGGCCTGTGCGCCCCGCATGCATCACACTGAAGCATCAGGACACGTTCGGCCTTGACCAGCTTGGTGTCGGGGCGGCCGCATTCCGAGCATATTACATACTCTTCAACATAAGCATTAATCTGTTCGGCAATGGCATCTGCCATGAACTTACCCTGGAATACAGCATGCTGTCCGTCGATCTTACCTGCAGTTCCCAGTTCCCTTGTAAGGGATTTCATCAAGTGGTCAGGGTCCCTGTTCAGGACATCAGCTATCTGGCTAAAGTTCTCAAGTACAGTAGCTTTACCTTCTGAGAATACCCTGGGTTCGGGGATTACGAACCGCTCATCAGTGGTTATGATGTCGGGTAGTTTCTCATATGCCCTGTCCAGATAAGCTTCGTATTCTCCCATAATTTATCACTCTTGATTTTGCTTCCGATCAAATAACGAATCAGTTGATAAGTTTTTGCCCTTCATCCACCACGATACTTACAGGTGTGGAAAGTTTATGGCCGCAACGTCTTAGAGCATCCTTGGCTATCGGAAAACCTTCCTTGTCTACAGATATGGTAAAGACCTTCTGTCCTGCCCTTACCCTGGCAGCAATTCCTGTTGCCTTTCCGAATGCCTGCCGCATACCCTGGCTGACCCTGTCAGCTCCGGCACCGGTTGCCTGTTTGTTTTCCCTTATTACCTGATACGGGTGTACTCTGAGCTTCACATGGAAGTTCTGCGTACCCAGGTTCTTAACAAGCAGCCTGTTGGCCGTGATCCTGCCCGCTTCCAGTGCGGAATCCCTGATCTGGCATGCCTCCTTTGCCACCAGGGAAACTTTAATCGGGAAATCACCTTTTACATTCCCCATATCGTAATGTACGACCTTACTACCAGGCACTCCGCCCATGTATTTACGGCGGGTATATGATCTCCTGCTATTATAATTCCTGAACGTCTTAGCTGGTCTTTGTCCCATTGATGAAAATCCTCCGATTGAAATTGTGAATTACGTAAAATTATCGTAATATATGATAACGGTTATCGGTTCTTCCCTTAACCACCTTACAACTTATAAGCTTTTGGTGCATGCAATTTTGAAAATACTATTTCTGCATATTACAGCCATTCCAGAATCGCCAGGTCATCAGGCATGATGTCCAGTTTCTTCATTGCAGTTGACTTTAAGAATGCAATATCAGAGTGCAATACCAGAGTGCAATACCAGAATGCAATATCATTAAATACCGGGTTCGTTCCCGGGCATTCTACTGCTCTTCAATCTCTTTTAACCAGTCAGGAATATCTTTTTCCTCTTTAATATGTGAAAGCCTCAACTGGCAGAACTGTTCCCCTGTATCGTACTTACATGAATGAATATCGCACTGGATATGCTTACCAGTAGCAATATTTGCAATACCCTCAATTTCTCCACGCATGAACGCACAAGGGTTAACATCCAGATTTTTCACACCAGCACAGTCAACCGCTTCGGAAATCGTCATCAGGAACCCGTCCTGGAATTTTTCAACTGACTCGATATTTGCCAGTTGTTGCTTTTTGTAATATTTAGGAAGTGCATCTATAAGTAACTCCTCACCGTCAACATGGTAAAAGCTTTTCAAGATCTCTGCGAGCCTATTGCTGAACCTGACCCCGGCCTTACGGTAGGTCTCAGAGAAAATTTCAGGGTTCTGCTCCAGGTTATTCAATATTCTTAGTTGATAACCTATAATATGACTATTGCTTCCTATTTTTAGTTCTGATGGAGTTTCGGCTTTCAAGGATTTCAATATATTTTCAGATAATGCTTTTTCCACTTCGTGTAGTTTTTCATCTGTAATTGATAAATTAAGATAGCTTTCCAGTTTATCCCTGAAATCTACATCGCGTATGTTATTGATTTCATAATTACAGGTAGTTTCTCCGTTGGTGCCGCATGTCGATTCATATGTTCCCATGGACTGATCAAACAGTGCACTGAAGATACCTGCCAAAAGGCCCGAAAAATAGAAACAGGTCTTCAAACCCACATCCGGAAGGTCCAGACATTCATCGCAGCTTTTCACTTGATACGTAATTTGTCTGGAATCAGTATCAACGGACTGGAATGTCCCGTATCCTTTACCCATTTTCTGGAACAATGGCCCGTAAATATTTCGGTTCAATATTTGAAGTATTTTCGAGGACTGCTTTGGGTCTTTTCGTTTGAAGTTCCGGAAAGACTTACAGTCCAGTCCCTTTCTATTGTGCTGCTCCTTTACATTTTCCTTTGTACCGTCTAACGTGGACTGGTATTCAATCCGGGCCATGTTGGGATTATAGAGCAGAACATAATCCAAACGCTTCTGTACTTCGATCGTATTGACATAATCTCCCAGAGTGGGCCGAATAACAGGCAGATCATTATCGATCATATAGAACATCTTTTGCCACAGGATCTTTATTGCAGACTTCAACCTAAAACTCATAGTACCATATAAAGTGTCTATATTTAAAATAGTTTCTTAATTTTTTACAGTATTTTTTATACCTGATGGATATGAACCGATAATTTTCACCCAATCAACTATTTTTTCGATATTATTCAGTGCCGCGCTGATATTTCTATCAGACCTGTGTCCTTCCATATCTATGTAAAATAAATAATCACCCAACCCCAGCTTTGAAGGCCTGGATTCAATTTTAGTCAGATTGATGTTGCCACTGACAAATTCACCCAGTAGATCGTGCAGGGCGCCCGGTCTGTCATGGCCCAGGTGAATGATGATTGACGTTTTATCATGCCCGGTAGGTTCGGGAATATTATTCCCCAAAACTACGAACCTGGTATAGTTCTCTTTATAATCCTGGATATCATCTGCCAGTATATCAAGACCGTATTTCTGTGCAGATTCCCTGGATGCTATGGCAGCCATCTCCGGGAATTCAGAAGTGAGTTTTGCGGCATGTGATGTGCTGCCTGTGGTCTGTATCTTAATATCCCTGAAATGTTGACGTATGAATTTACGGCACTGGGCCAGTGCCTGGGGATGGGACAGGATGACCTTTATATCTTCCATGTGCCCCTTTGACAGGAGGCAGTGCCTGATAGGGATAATAACCTCTCCGATAATGTTTATATCATACTCTTTCAGTGCGTCCATAGTGATGCCGATAGACCCTTCCAGTGAATTTTCAATGGGCGCTATACCGCAGTCAACATCCCGGGTCAGCACAGATCCAATAACATCTTCCAGATCATCGAAGAACTTGAGCCGGGCTTTCACATTAAGCTGTCTGGCAGCTTTTTCAGAATACGTTCCTTCCGGACCCAGCAAACCGATAATCATACCCATTACAAGCGAGTGAATTATCATATAGTTTTTGTAGACAGGACAAATTATAAGTGTCATAAATATAAAATTACGTATCCACTTCAAATCCAAGGGTAATTTAAAAATTATTAGACAGGATCGACAGGATATGCCGCAACGTCAACATCCTGTAAATCCGGTCAAAATACCATGCTTTTTGAAGTGGATACAAAATTACTTTAATCACATCTGGTAAGAAAAATGAACACTAAACAGGCTTTAGTCCTTACTCTGTGCATTATTATACTTTTGATATTTGGAACATTACCACTATGGTGGGATGCTATGGCACCATCGATATTCGGATTTCCGGCATACCTTAGGGGGGAGATCGATGCATATATTAAGGCGATAAAGTGGCTTATTGACCAGATATTCGGTTAATTTGATCAATTAACCTGATGTGGGGGAAACGGGGAGCTTGGACATGATCGGATATGATATGTCCGGGGTGCGCAAGGTACGGGAAATATGCGGCAAGTTACACTTTTTAGACCGGGACAAATACGCAAAAATAAAAAGATATACATGCAATACATATAATATGCAATATCTACCAATTCATATTCAGATTGAACAGTATCGAGTGACTACATGATGAAACTTGAAAATACATTAATGATGATACCTGGGCCGGTACCCATTGCTCCCAGGGTACAGAGGGCCATGGGCAGACCCATGTTCGGTCATCGGGGCGAGGAATTCGGCGCCATCTATGACGAATGCCGTGAGATACTGGCCGAACTGTTCCGTACCAAAAACGAAGTATTCGTAATATCCGGTTCCGGCACTGCCAGTATGGAGGCTGCCATAGGGAATGTGATAGGGAAGGACGATACAATAATCACTATCGAGAACGGTAAATTCGGAGAGCGGTTTTGTGATATTGGGGAACGTTATGGCAATACAGTGAAATTGCAATATGACTGGGGCACGCCCATAGACCTGGAGGCCGTGGAAGCTGCCCTTGAAAATGGTGCCAAGGCCCTGGCAATGGTACATAATGAGACCAGTGCGGCCATCAAGAACCCGGTAGAGGAAGTAGCTGAACTGGCACACAAACACGGTGCCCTGTTCATTATGGATGCCATAACAACGGTTGGCGGTGATACGGTAGAAGTGGACAAATGGGGTGTGGATATAGCATTTATGGGTTCCCAGAAATGTATTGCTGCGCCGCCTGGGCTGTCCGCGATCACCCTCAGCGATGCCGCCTGGGACGCAATTGTCGATAAACCGCCCTATTATCTTGACCTGAAGGCGTACCGCAAATCTGGCTCCAATTCACCCAGCCAGACACCATACACGCCCGGTGTGTCGTTAATATCTGCCATGTGCGAGGCCCTGAGGATCGTGAAGGAAGAGGGGATGGAACAGCGCAAGCACAGACATGCCCGGGGTGCAGCAGCCGTACGGGCGGCAGCGGGTGCGCTGGGTATCGAACTGTTCCCGAAGATCGACAAGTATCACAGTTATTCCAATACTGTCACTGCCATGAATATCCCCGAGGGTATAACTGATAAGGAACTGCGCGGTGAGATGCTGGATATGGGTATCCAGATATCTGGCGGGCAGTCACACCTGAAGGGTAAGATATTCAGGATAGGCAGTATGGGTAATTTCACTGCCACTGATATGGTCACCACCATCTCTACACTGGAACTGGTACTGGCAAAGCACGGGCTGGTTGACAGAATTGGCACAGGCGTGGAAGCAGCAAGCAGGGAACTGGACAAGATATAAAGACAATAGCAGCTAAAGAAATACAATAGCAGTTAAAGTAGCAGTTCGAGGAAAACATGGTCACGGTTGGCATTGCAGATACTACATTTGCCAGGTATGATATGGGGGGTGCAGCCATTGATGAGCTGCGCAATAATGCATCTGTGAAGATAGAACGTTATACTGTGCCCGGTATCAAGGACCTGCCCGTGGCATGTAAGAAATTGATCGAGGAACAGGGCTGCGATATTGTCATGGCGCTGGGTATGCCCGGTGCAGACCCAAAGGATAAGATTTGCGCCCATGAGGCGTCCCAGGGTATCATCCAGGCACAGTTGATGACCAATACCCATGTGATCGAGGTGTTCGTACATGAAGACGAAGCGCAGGATGACAAAACCCTTGCATGGTTGATGGAGCAGCGCTCACGGGAGCATGCCCTGAATGTTGTAAAATTGCTGTTTCGCAAGCGGGACCTGGAACGTGAGGCAGGCACCGGGCAGCGGCAGGGCTATAAGGATGCAGGTCAGGTGGGTCTGTAGAACATATTTAAATTTATAGTATAATATCAATAAGAAATAGAATTGGAAATAACCGGAGATAATTATCATGAGTATTAAACTGGGATTTGTAGTAGCAGAGTTCAACAGGGATCTTACCTACCAGATGGAGATGCTGGGCAGGGAGCATGCAGAGTTTTTGGGGGCCACAGTGGAGCAGACCATTATGGTGCCGGGTGTATATGATATGCCGCTGGCTATCAAGAAAATGGTAACTGACCCCAACATCGATGCTGTGGTCACGATCGGCTGCGTTATCGAGGGCCAGACCAAGCACGATGAGATTGTGGTGCAGCACGCTACCAGGAAGATTACAGACCTGGCACTGGAATATAATAAACCGGTAACACTGGGCATATCCGGACCGGGTATGAGCAGGCTGGATGCACACAAGAGAGTTGACTATGCCAAACGGGCGGTTGAAGCTGCCGTCAAGCTAGTGCAAAGATTAAAATAATATCTCAGCCCAGATTGAAGCCATGGTATCAAAACGCCTGCAAAGTATTGAGGAATCGGCCACCCTCAGGATGACGGATCTGGCCAATGAGCTAAAGCGCGAGGGAAAGGATGTTATTAGTTTCAGCCTGGGTGAACCTGATTTTGACACACCTAAGAATATCTGCGATGCTGCTATGGAGTCGCTGCGAAGGGGCGATACCCACTATTCTCCTTCCCCTGGCATTCCCGAACTGCGCCTTGCTATTGCCGAAAAACTGAATGAAGAGAACAACCTGAATGTTGAACCTGCCCATGTGATCGTGACACCGGGCGCCAAGCAGGCTGTGTTCGAGGCCATACTTGCCATACTGGACGAGGGCGACGAGGGCATTCTGTTCGACCCGGCCTGGGTATCCTATGACCCGTGCATCAAGATAGCGGGCGGGAAGACGGTGTTTGCACCCCTTGACCCGGAAAATGATTTTAGTCCCACTGATGTAGCCAGTTATATCACTCCAAAGACCAGGCTTATTGTATTGAACAGCCCCAGCAATCCAACAGGGGGAATTTTTTCCAGGGATGCGATAAAAGAGATCGCAGACCTTGCTATCGACCACGATATCACTGTGATCTCTGATGAGATATATGAGAAGATCATCTACGACAAAGAACATTTCAGTATCGGCAGCCTACCCGGCATGGAAGACCGCACCATCACTATCAACGGTTTTTCAAAGGCTTATGCCATGACCGGCTGGAGGCTGGGTTATCTTGCTACTTCTCATGAATTATACACGTCCATGTCCAAGCTGCAGAGTCACAGTGTCAGCAGTGCAACCACCTTTGTCCAGTGGGCGGGTGTGGAGGCCCTGAAAGGAGACCAGTCATTTATTCCCGGGATGGTTGCCGAGTTCAAGGCACGGCGGGACCTGCTGGTGGACGGGCTGAACAATATGGGCATCAAATGCAATTATCCCAGCGGTGCGTTCTATGCCTTTGCCGACGTGAGCGAATACGGTAATGGTGACGATGTGTGCGAGCGGTTGCTCACCGAGGCCCTCGTGGCTGCCACGCCGGGAAGTGCTTTCGGGCCCCACAGCATGGACTTTATCAGGATATCCTATGCTACCAGCCAGGAGCGCATACGGGATGCACTGCAACGGATAGAGCAGGTACTGGGATAATTGGTACGGCATAATTATAATTACAGGAAACATCCTGCCTTCCATCATTTGAAATACCCAACTTATTTCCCCACTTTGCTTCGCACAAACTCCAGCACACACTTCACATTTTCCTCCACAGTATTCCCGATCTCAGTCACCGAATCCTCCACCACATTATCCTCCTTCCCAATATGCATATGCCGTGGATACGTAGAAACCTGGCGGTGATAGGGCGCTGTATCTATCCTGATAATTTCATCTTTAAGCTGCCAGTGAAATGAGTATTTAGAATCAACAGGATATCTGATAATCCTTAAATGAGCTATCAATAAAAAGGAGCCTTACCTTATCGCTAAAAATGATCGGAGCCTCGCTTATTATATCAGGAAAATGCTCCTCGGCGCATCTGGCAATAACAATCAGCCTGTGCATCATATTCTCTTTACCAGATCATTAAGTAAATTTTTAAGGTCTTTTATATTCTGTTCATAGGAAAGAGCCGAAAGGTAATCCTCATATGTCGGATGCTCCCCCATCCCACCTTGCTCTATCATTATTTCAATATCTTCAGGACTTTTAGCATTATATTTCTTTAATATATTCTGTAAAGATTCCTTTTGCTCTGACATTTTTGATAATGTAAGAAATGTTTCTGTTTCAACACCCTGTAAATGCGGGCTTATTGTTGATGCAGGGGATACTTCAGATGCCATCATAGTCTACCTCTTGACTAATAGTTAGTAAGTTTGAGTATATAAATGATGCATATATTGAAGTGGAGACTTTTTATTATTTCCTAGAACGGTTTATAACCACAGAGTGCACAGGGAATACAATAACGCTCTGTGTGCTTCTATGTTCTCTGTGGTTGATTTTCTTTGCCATGATCTATTTCATCCAGAATAAACCAGAATAAATTAAAAAGTCTCCAAATCCACACCAAAAATTTTATATTCAAATGATTACATCCATAATGATTATGAAAACAATCATTCACAACTCCACCGGAACCACCCCATGAAATTCTACAACCGTAAAGACGAACTGCAGGAGCTGAACCTCCTGCGTAACGCCATGCCCTCAATGATCGTACTCACAGGACGGCGCAGGGTCGGTAAGACCGAATTGATCAAGAAGTTCCTGGAAGCCGAAACCGGCGTATATTTCTTCGTTGACAGCGAAAAATCAGAGAAAATGCTGATAGCGGAGTTCTCTGCACAGTTAAGCGAGTGTTTTGGACTTGGTGAGTATGTCAAGATCGAGGACTGGGAGACGTTACTGGAACTGATCTTTGATCTCGGCAATAAGAGGGATGTGATCGTTTGCATAGACGAGTTCCAGAGATTCCTGCAGATAAATCCCTCATTCATCAGCCAGCTGCAGAAATACTGGGATATGTCAGGTGCCGGATCACGGGTGTACTTTGTGATAAGCGGATCCAGCGTCGGCATGATCAACCGGATATTTGTCGAACAGAAGGCACCGCTGTTTAAAAGAGCCCAGAATATCTTATTCATTGAACCCTTCGATCTCAAAACGATAAGCCTGATCTTGAACGACCTGGGTATTGCAGACCCCGCTGCAAAGATCGAAATGTACGCTCTTTTCGGCGGCATGATCCATTACTACACACTGCTTGAGGATTATGATGTGAAAAGCGTTGAGGATGCAATAGATAAACTGTTACTCCGCAAATTTGCCCCGCTGAAGAACGAAGTGCGGGATACGATGATAGAATCATTTGGCAGGGAGCACAGGACATACTATTCCATCCTGACTGCGATCGCTCTTGGCAAATCCACAAAAAGTGAGATCAGTGATTATGTTGATGTGAAGGTCACGTCGCTTTCCAGGTACATGGATGATCTGATGGACGTCATCGGTGTGGTACGGCGCGAGGTGCCTGTGACCGAATCCAGGCCATGGAAGTCTAAAAAAGGGCGTTATCTCTTGAACGATAACTTTTTTGAGTTCTGGTTCAAGTTCATATTCCGGAATATGAGCTACCACGAGATCGGTAACTTTGATTATCTCAGGGAGAAGATCCGGCAGGGCTTTGATCCGTTTGTCGGCAGGAAGTTCGAAGGCATTTGCAGGGAGTTCTTAATGGAGTTGAACCGTCAGGGAGAACTGCCATTCAGGTTTGACCGTATCGGATCATGGTGGAACAGGAAAGGAGATGAGATCGACATTGTTGCTTTGAACAGCGAAACA
>JAUVLO010000132.1 GCA_030600695.1 Methanosarcinales archaeon
GCCCACCAGCCTCACAGCACCCTTCAGTTGAATACCCACCGCTGCGCCCACCAGGGAGGTCATATAATTGCGCTTGCCCCTGATAATAAACGAACCCCTTGGCACGAACTCACCACTCTCAGGGGTCTTGGACACCTGCTCAGGCGTCACCCAGTAACAGTCACCCTCAGCCCGGCCTGACTTCCACACACCCGAGTTGGAGACCACAAACATAGCAGCCTCATCCAGCGTCGTCTGCGGTACTTCCTTACCCTCCGTCTTGACGACAACCACAGGCGAGCCCGGCGCTTCTGTATGGAAAAAGACATCCCGCTTTTCCATATACTTCTTAACCACTTCCTCATTAGTGCCCGCATCCCTGCCCCCTATAACCAAAAACCCGTCAGAGGACTCGAACCACCTGAACTTATCATACCAGCGGGGTTTCACCTTGACCTTACCCTTCAACTGCCTGGTGCGCTTAGGCTCCTGCTTCTTCCTGATAAGTTCCTCAGTCTGGAGTATGGCACGCCTGGCACCGGAGCTTTTACCTGCCATCTTCTTTGCCTTATCATAATAAACCTGGGCATTCTGTGGCACTGTCAACTTGATACCCACATCCACATTCTTACCATCCAGTTCCAGTGAAATTTTCCCTGAACTTGGGTCTATGGACCTGATCATCTTTGCCTGCGGAATATCTGCACCCTTCAGCCTGCTTCGTATCTCATCCCAGCCCAGCCGCTTCCTTGCCTCGGTGATGATATTTAATATCTCCTCTACAAGCTGGTAATAGGCATACAGCAGTTCCCCCTTCTCTTTCAACCCGGCTGCCTGTTTCGTGAACTTCTCGATAGCCTGCTGCTGCTGTCTTAGCCTCCTCTCAAGCACACCTTCCTTTTTCTGCTCAACTGCCACTTTTTGGGCCTCAACCTCTATACCTGCACTGAAATATTCATCAAGGGCCTGGTTAAAACTATCCATCTTCCGGGTCTCAAAACCCTGGTAGCGCATAAGTCCGAATGGCAGCACATCAATGTTCCTGCCGTCCTTCACCACCACCTGTGGCTCAAGTTTCCCTTCGGATATCGGTCCGAAAACCTTATCCATCGCCGCATGCAGCCCCTCAAAATCCAACATCTCCGCAGCAGGGGTCGCCTTGTCAATACCTGCCTGCAGGCACACTTCCTCGGCCAGCACGCCACCCATATTCAACCTGGTGGCCAGCGTCCTCACAACATCGCTGTCCGATCCACTGAATATACCGGCAAGGTCACCTGGCGATACATCAAGCGGGCTCATCTGTGGGGGCAGTTCATATATCTCGCCCCTGCGCAGCGTCCGGTCCCTGAAACTGATAGGTTTCATAGGCTGCAGTATCCTGCCCTCGTCATCTGTAAGAATAATATTGCCCCTTGCAAACAGTTCGGAGATCAACCTGGTAGTCACTCCGGCCCTTATAACTTCCAGTTCGATGATCCTGTCAAAATCATGCTGGGAAACACGCGTTATCCTGCCTCCTGTTATATGTTTGCGAAGCAGCATGGGAAACCCCTGCGGCAACTGGGGGGCCGGGCGCGGATACTGGGTGAGGTGCATCCTCTTGCCGGCCTGTATCACCAGGTTATGCCTGCCCTGCCCGTATATAGCCAGGGTGATCCTTATCTCATCATTGGAAGTCTGGTATATCTTACCTATCTTTGCATCCAGCAGACCGGGTGTGCCGCTGTTGAACTCGGATACAATGGCAGCCACATCCATACTGGTCATTTCCTCTTTCATGGGGCAGATACTATGGACTGTAAACTCATAATCCTTTGCAGGAATATAGAAACTGTTTTTATACCATATTCCAGATTAAGGGAGGATGACCAGTTTCCAGGATCTTGCCGAAACCTGCCAGCGTATCGAGGACATTCCCGGTTCCCTTGAAATGACGCAGGTAGTAGCTGACCTCCTTTCCAGCGTGGAAGATGATGAGCTTGAGACAGTATCCAGATTCATCATGGGCCTGGTGTTCCCTGTATGGAGTCCATTGCAGCTGGGTATCGGACCCAGCCTGCTGTATACTTCCCTGTCCAGGGCATCCGGTGTGCCTGTAAAGGGTATCATTGACCTGGTACGCGAGACCGGGGACGTAGGGCTGGCGGCCAGGGAAGCACTGACCGGAGCCAGGAAGTCACAATCCACACTGGCAGCTTTCGGGGAAGAGGAATCGGTACTATCAATACAGGACGTTTTTACAAGATTCTCTGATATTGCCAATACCTCTGGCAAGGGCTCCCAGTCCTCCAGGGCAAGGAACCTCCAGTTCCTGTTCGGCCGGGCCACCCCAATTGAAGCCGTATACCTTGCACGGCTGTCCATTGAGGAACTGAGGATCGGGGTGGGTGAAGGAATTGTCAGGGATTCCATTGCAAAAGCTTTCAATGTACCAAAAGACGCTGTGGAACGGGGCTATATGCTCACCAATGACCTTGGACTGGTTGGGAAGGAAGCAAAACTTAACGGTACACCCGGTCTGGCCGGCCTGGACATGGAACTGGGTCGCCCCATCAGGATGATGCTGGCCCAGATATCCCAGGGTATCGAACCTGCCGTTAATGAAATAGGGCCGGTGGCAGTTGAATGGAAATTCGATGGTGCCAGGGTGCAGATCCATAAGGATGGAGATAATATCTCTATTTATTCAAGGCGCCTGGAAGATGTGACAAACTCCCTGCCTGATATAGTGGAAATGGTACGGGAAGGTATTTCTGCTGAATCGGCCCTCCTTGACGGTGAAGCAGTGGTATTGGGACCCAATGGTAAGCCCGGAGCCTTCCAGCAGATACTCAAACGGTTCAGACGCAAGTATGATGTAGATATGGTGAAAGAACAAATACCTCTGCAATTGTATCTGTTCGATGTGTTATATTTCAATGGTGAGAGCCTGTTTGACAATACCCTGGTACAGCGAAGACAGCACCTGCTTGAATGTGTGACTCCCTCTGGTAACCTGAAGATAGCAGAGCAGGTTATCACTTCAGATGTAAAGGTTATCAATGACATCTACAGTAAAGCCCTGGAAGCAGGTCATGAAGGTGTGATGCTGAAAAATCCCGGATCACTTTATTCTCCTGGCAAGCGCGGGAAGAACTGGCTTAAGATCAAGCCACTTATGGAGACACTGGACCTGGTGGTTATCGGCGGGGAATGGGGTGAGGGACGGCGCGCTAACTTTATCGGATCGTTCCAGCTTGCATGTATTGAGCAGGAATCAGGTGATATTCTATCCCTTGGAAGAGTGGGAACAGGTATTACTGACGACATGCTTGAAGACCTGACAGCACGGTTCAGGGAACTCATTGTAGTTGAGAAAGGAAAGGAACTGGAATTCGTGCCACAAGTGG
Organism: Methanosarcinales archaeon; assembly: GCA_030600695.1. Lineage (GTDB taxonomy): Archaea > Halobacteriota > Methanosarcinia > Methanosarcinales > Methanocomedenaceae > Methanocomedens_A. The sequence goes on from JAUVLO010000132.1 coordinate 3,372, forward strand.
TGTTCGAAGTCGCTTTTGAGGAGATCCAGAAAAGCCCTACTTATAATTCAGGTTATGCACTGCGGTTTCCCAGACTTGTCAGGGTGAGGGATGATAAGAGTCCTGATGACGCAGATACACTTGGTAGAATAGAACAGTTGTATATTAACCAAAAAGGCAGAACTGACAACGCTTCATGATGTTGGTTCCAGCTAATCTATTTTATACTGTGAACTCATTGATAATTTATTCATCCTTTAAAATCATTGGCAATTTATTCATCCTGTAAAATCATTGACAATTATTCATCCTGTAAAATCATTGACAATTTATTTATTCTGAAAACGGATATATATTATGTGCATTATTAAAGAGATTGTTCGTTTAACAACGAACCAAGAGTCGCAGGGTATACAGAGGTCTTTTTTTATATACTCCCACTCCCACCCCTTAAAGTCTTTGTATATCTGTTCTCTTGCATAAAAAACGGGGGGCATGTGTCCCCATATTTTCATTTTTCGACCATAATTCATTTCTCTGTAATTCATTTCCATGTGTCATCGGTTAAGAGTAATATTGTAATGGAACACGGATTGCACGGATGACACGGATGCGCACGGATAATAAATAAATCCGTCAAATCCGTGTTCGATTTATATTAAATTGGAAAATCGTATGAAATTATTGGTCTTTTGGAAAATAATATATACCGACTCTGTCAAACTCCTTAACCGATGACCAATGAATTCATTTCTCTGTAATTCATTTCTCTGAAAAATCTTCAAGTGTGGTCTGTCGCAGTTTATTCTTGCCAAGGTTTGACAGCCTGATACCCAGAAGCCGTATCTTCCTGCCGTCAAAGAACTCTTTTGCAAGCTCACCCGACACCAGTCTGATAGTATCCAGGTCCCTGGTATCATGATCCAGTGTCCT
>JAUVLO010000051.1 GCA_030600695.1 Methanosarcinales archaeon
CTAAACTGGAAGACGAAACAGGGTTCAAGTTCGGTGACAATTCAAACCCATTATTGTTGTCTGTCAGGTCAGGTGCACGGATATCCATGCCCGGCATGATGGATACGGTACTGAACCTGGGACTGAACGATAAAACAGTGGCGGGACTGGCAGAGGAAGTGGACGAGAGGTTCGCCTACGACTGCTACAGGCGTTTTATCAACATGTTCGGCGATGTGGTGCTGGGCATAGAGCATAAAGAGTTCGAGAACATCCTGGATGCCAAAAAGCAAGAACTTGGTGTTGAGAATGATACTGAACTGGATGCCAGAGCCCTCAAGGATGTGGCAGCAAAATACAGGGCAATGGTCGAGGAAAAGACAGGCCAGGATTTCCCACAGGACCCTATGACCCAGTTGTGGATGTCCATCAATGCAGTGTTTGATTCATGGAATACGAACCGGGCCATTAAATACAGGAAGATAAATGGCATACCTGACGACTGGGGAACTGCTGTAAATGTGCAGTTCATGGTCTACGGGAACATGGGTGAAAATTCAGGAACAGGTGTGGCATTTACCCGTAACCCATCAACAGGTGAGCGAAAATTCTACGGCGAATACCTGATTAACGCCCAGGGCGAGGACGTGGTATCAGGTATCAGGACGCCCCACCCCATCGAGACACTGAACAAGGAAATGCCCGAGATTTATAAAGAGCTCGATGATATCAAGGAACGGCTTGAACATCATTTCAAGGAAATGGAGGATGTTGAGTTCACGATCCAGCAGGGCAAGCTCTACATGCTCCAGACCAGGACAGGCAAGCGGACCGCAGCGGCTGCCGTCCGGATTGCGATCGACATGTTCAACGAGGGACTTATCACCAGGGATGAGGCATTACTGAAGGTGGACCCGGAGCAACTGGACCAGCTCCTGCATCCCATGATCGACCCCAATGAGAAGGTGGATGCAATAGCAAAGGGACTTCCTGCATCACCAGGCGCAGGGGTCGGAAAGGTGGTGTTCACTGCCGAACATGCCGAAGAGATGACAGAAGCAGGAGAGAAGGTGGTCCTGGTGCGTAACGAGACATCTCCCGAAGATATTGGCGGGATGCATGTGGCACAGGGTATCCTGACAGTAAGGGGCGGTATGACGTCCCATGCAGCAGTGGTGGCCCGGGGCATGGGTAAATGCTGTGTTGCGGGATGCGGTGCCATCCAGATCGACGAGGATGCGGGACTGTTCACTGTGAACGGCCATACCGTGAAGGAAGGCGATTATATTACATTGAACGGTACGACCGGCGAGGTCATTACAGGCCAGGCCAAGCTCATTACTCCTGATATTAGTGGAAACCTGAATACCATACTGGACTGGGCTGATGATGTCAGGACACTTGGGGTCAGGACCAATGCGGATACTCCAGAGGATTCCCGGGCTGCCCGGGATTTCGGTGCAGAAGGCATCGGGCTGTGCCGGACCGAACATATGTTCTTTGGCGAGGAAAGAATCCATATCGTACAGGATATGATCCTGGCAGAGACTGAAGAGGCCAGGAAAGCGGAACTGAAGAAGCTGTTACCCATGCAGCGCAGCGACTTCAAGGGTATATATGAGGCTATGAAAGGCTATCCTGTGACTATCAGGCTGCTTGACCCGCCTTTGCATGAGTTCCTACCCAAACATGACGAACTTATGGAACAGTATGCGGAGTTAAAGGCTGCCGGTGACACCAATAAGATACATGAGATCAAAGACCTGTTAAAGCGGGTGAATTCACTTCATGAGTTCAATCCCATGCTGGGACACAGAGGGTGCAGGCTCGGCATCACCTATCCTGAGATATATGAGATGCAGGTAAGGGCCATATTCGAGGCTGCCTGCGAACTGGTAAAGGAGGGATATGAGATCGTGCCTGAAGTGATGATACCTCTTGTTGGTCATATCAATGAGTTCAAGCTTACAAGGGATAGTGCCGATGCAGTGGCCAAACAGGTCATGGAAGAGCAGGGCGTTGAACTGGACTACATGATAGGAACTATGATCGAACTTCCCAGGGCAGCCATTACAGCGGATGAGATCGCTACCGAGGCAGAGTTCTTCAGTTTCGGTACCAATGACCTAACCCAGACCACATTTGGCCTGAGCCGGGATGATGCCGGTACATTCCTGCCGTATTATGTTGAAAAAGGTATACTTGAAAATGACCCGTTCGTGGCTATTGACCAGGATGGTGTTGGCCAGCTTATCAAGATTGGTGTGGATAAGGGCAGGTCAAGTCGGCCCGACCTGAAGATAGGTATCTGCGGCGAACACGGCGGCGAGCCCGGCAGCGTTATATTCTGCCACAACATCGGGCTGGATTATGTGAGCTGCTCACCGTTCAGGGTCCCGATCGCCAGGTTGGCAGCGGCACATGCTGTGCTAAAAAAAGGTGAGTAACAGACACTTGATACCGGCTTTTAAGGAGCTGCGTGAAATATTTATACTATTGGATGTAAATCCTAATCAAAAGGTGGAATATGCCCGAAATAATTGAATGTGAATCAGGATCTTATCCGGTTGTGGATGCCCACGGCAAACCTATCGAAGTAGGCAATCCTGTAAAATACGGGGGAACTGGCACCACAGGATATGTGACCGAGATCATATGCGACAGCGAAGGTGCCTGGGCCGTGGTTGATACCAACAACTTGCTGTATAGACTGGAAACCCTTACTGTGCTGGAGGGACTGGAAGCCAAAGTTGAGATGGGCGAGCGTGAATTCTCCAAAGAGGAGATCCAGGAAGTGCTGGATAAAGCAGCAGAAGAAGCAAAGGAAGCAAAGTTGGACGATACCAACGTGGAAACTGGCGGATAGTCATATACATCATGTTGCGTATTGGTGTCGTAATCCATGGACCCTTGGTTATCGACTCTGGCAATGCCGGGAGACTTCTTGGAATATTATCAGGCATGGGTGAAGTGCATCCGGTCCTGGGCGGTACCATGGGCAGGGCTGCTGTGATTGATGCAGGACTGGAGGACCTGATCGATATTAGCGGGAACTTGAAACCCAGTGAGTCTGTTACAGCCCTGGATCATTCATGTGATATAGTATTGCTGGTCAATGAAGGTAAATCCATAGAGACGGGACTGGCTTTTGGAAGACTTATATCTGAGCGGTTGCCTGTATTGGAAAAGCCCCTGTACCAGTTGGAGTTTGCAGGTGGATGTTCACTTATCCAGTTGAACAGTGCTTCCCATCCATTTTTCAATGAACTGAGGCAAGTACTGGATGCCAGTGTGGTTCAATCCCCAGCGGCAGTCAGGGGTCTGATAACAGAAAATGGAACTGCCAGAAGGCCGGTTTTTGGTGTGAGGCCAGGGGAAAGTGTGATCGTTAACAGTATTGTTATTGGAAAGGCATTGTCTGATAATGTTGAGGTTATTTCCAGTGGCGGCAAAATAACAGGGCTGAATGGTGGCAGGCTCAAACCCCATGGTGTCGAGAAACTGGAGCATGTTGACCTATCGTCTGCTATTGTGCGGTCCGGGGTTTTGAGGGATACCGTTACCACACCCAGGGTGCTTGAACGCAAGGCTTCGGGATATGCAGTGATCATAGACCATTCGGCAGAGAATACTTTTGAGATAGTGGAGGATGCGGATATGGCAGTAGTGGTAGGGGATGATACCACAGCGGTAGCAGGCGACCTGCTGACCAGGCTGGGCATACCCATGATAGGCATTACTGACGGCGACAGGGACGGCATCACCCATCATACCCATGTGCCCCCGGGTTCAGTAATAATAAGACTGGTGCCTGGGAATGATGATATTGTGGGGCGCAGGGTGCGTGAGGAGATATTCGGGGGGAGGAAACGGATGAAGATTGGGGCTGCCGGGTTTGAGGGGATACTGGATGGTGTGCTGGGACTGGCAGGTGGGCTGGTTGAAGAGGTTGTGCGGTATTGACTGGTTATGCTTTTGAAGTTCTCCGAAACACTGCTGTAGAGTGCAGAACGAAACGGATTTATATTATTTCGTATAAAATAGTATAACAATGAATAAAATCGTATTGGATTCGGATGGTCTGATCAAATTAACAAAATCAGGCTGCCTGATGAAAATATTAAACAGTTTCCAGTGTTCGATAACCGAAGAAGTTTATGACGAAACTGTTATCCGTGGAATGGAACGTGCGCATGATGATGCATACGAGATCAACGGGCTGATAAAAGAAGGTAAACTAAAAGTTGAAAACATAAAAAATAACAAATCGGTAGAAAATATGCTTGAAAACCGTACCTTTGGAGCTGGAGAATGTTCTACTTTGCACCGATTTCATAATTCGGATGCAAAGGTAATTGTCACAGATGACAGGGCATTCCTGAACCTGCTTGACAAGAATAATATACCCTATATTATCCCAACTGATCTTATTGTACGATTATATGAGCTAAAAGTGATAACGAAAGATGAATCTATCAATTCCCTGGATGCGATCAAGGTGTACGTATCCGGGCCTAATTATGAATCAGCAAGACGTAATTTGGAGGTTTAATATGAATGCAGCAGCATCCTATCCGTTAAGGATCCCACAAAACCTGATCGAACTGGCGAACCTTAGGACTAAAGAGGAACATGTGGATAAATCTACTGCCTTACGACAGCTTTTATATATGGGAGCGCAGGACTATGTGATTGAACTTTACGGCAGTGGCAGGATATCTCTAAGTAAGGCCGCCCAACTGCTTGATACAAGTACCCTGGATGTTTCAAGGATTGCCAGCGAGCGGATGTTGCCGGTGGGGGCCGCAAAAGCACAGCAGGAAAAAAGCCGTGAAACTGCCAGCAATCTATCGGTATAGATTTTGGGGGATACTGGATGGTGTGCTGAGACTAGCTGGGGAGATGGTGGAAGAGGTTGTGCGGTATTGATGGCAGAACCTTTTTCAGTTCTCTAAACCTTTTGTCTTAATGTCTCGTATTTTTCCCTTGAGAGTTTAACCTGGTTCAGGATCTCTTTAAGGATTCCAATACTGAGTTCTTCATTCCCATGCAGAGGCACAACAGTTCTTCATCCGTCTGGATGGATATACCGTGCATGGCTTCCAACCTGATGAACTTTCTCAAAACCGACTTTTTCAAGAATTTTACACACCTTCCTGCCGGAAACAAGAAGGAGACGTGTCATACTTTAACCTCTAACTGCTGTACTCCCACAAACTTCAGAGGCAGAATATTATCTTTATCTTCAGCTTCAATGCAGACCTGTATTGCTTCCTTTATTCGTTCCATGACTTGCTCTACAGATCTACCTTGAGTATAGCAGCCAGGGATATCTGGTACTTTTGCGATGTATATTCCATCCTCATCCTGCTCAATGAGAACTGTAAAATTAAATATTTCCTGCTCCATTAACATCACTGATCATTATTTATTTCTTTGATATTTAAATGTGTTCTGGATCGTAAAAAAATTCATGTAAAGGTAGGGACGGCATCACCCTAAAATAAAGCTTAATCAAAATACCTTTCCACATCCTTCAGGTCAAACAGCAGCACGCCCTTATCCTTCGCAAACGCCACCGCTTTTTTAGTAAACCCGGCCTTTGAGACCACAGCATAATGCTCTTTCCTCACACCGTTAAACCACTTCACCAGCGGTCCCTTATCCAGCAGCCGCCTGATAACATCGACACCGATCTTTCGATTCTGCCATTTGCACTCGCAAAAGAGAATATCATGACTATCATTATCCAACGCTACCACATCAATCTCGTTCTCCCTGTCCCACCACCTGCCCCAACGGGTGAACCGTGCTCCCAGCCTGCCTTCGGCAGCTACTTCCTGAAGGAACTCCATTGAGATGTTCTCAAAGGTACGTGAAGCATAGCCAGGCATTGCTTCCATGATACTATCCAGCAGGGCATCCGTATCCCTCATCTCGATTTTGGAGCGGTTAGGCATAACAAACCTGAACCAGAAATTCAGGAAATTGTCCTCTATATGATACACACCCTTCCTGAACCGCAACGGGTCCTCTGTAGGCGGCACCTGGCGCACTACCACGCCGATCTCCTGCAGTACGTCCAGGTATCTGGTTATTTTTTTTCCTTCTATGCCTACAAAATTTGATATTTCATTAAGTTTGGTATGTCCCAGTGCTACGGCTTTCAGGATTGACAGATATACATTCGGGTTCTTGAACTCCTGGGACAGCAGGAAAATACTTTCCTGGTAGAAGAAGCCTTCTTTTGATATGATCTTCTTACGAATGAAGTCACGCACATCCGGCTCTTCAATTAATAACAGGTATTTTGCCACGCCGCCGGTTATGGAATACAGCAGTACCCTGTCCTCAATACTGAATTCTTTAAGTAACAGAGAGGCATGCCTGAAATTAAAGGGTTTGAGGTGTATCTGTGATGTACGCCTGCCGTAGAGCGGAGAATCATAGTTGAGCACATCCCGAAGCATCATACCCACCAGTGAGCCGCACACGAGCAGGTGTATCCTGGTTTTGGAGAAGAACATGTCCCAGTATTTCTGGAGTATGGATGGGAAGGCAGGGTCGCTTTTTATCAGGTATGTTATTTCGTCTATCGCCAGGATCAGTCTTTTATCCTGCGGCAGTGTTTTTGAGAGGTAACTGAAGTACTGGTCCCAGTTATCGAATCGTGTCTTGATGAGGAATTCGTCGCGGGTATATTCGTATATCTGCTGTTTGAAGCTGTCTATCTGCTGGGCGCTGGTCTGCTGGTCTGCCAGGTAGTATATGAAGTCGGGCTTGTCCTTGCCGAATTCTTCGATAAGGGTGGTCTTGCCTATCCGGCGGCGGCCGTAGATGACAATAAAGGCGGGCCTGTTTTTCTGGCATTCTTCTTCCAGGTGTTTTAGTTCATGTTTCCGGTTGACGAACATCAGGGAATATGTATGCAGTTGAGGGCATTTAAGGTTAACTATTATAGAATAGACTATTCTATAGTAGGCTAATTCAAAATAGTTTATTATCGTTAAAAACCAAACAATATTAACTGATAAAATGCAAATTCCAACAAGTGATAAAGCAATAAACCACAGAGGGTACAGAGGGTGCAGAGTATAATATCAGATGCAAGCTCTGTGTTCTCTGTGTTCTCTGTGGTTGATCTTCTTTGCCATGATCCATTTATCATACTTGATCGGAATAAATTAAAAAATCTCTAAAAGTGCAACAATAAAATATTTATCGTATAACGTTAAACGTTAAACATAATGACTGAAGTAAAAATACACGACAAATATCTGGTAGTAATACCCAAGGATGTACGTGAAACACTTGGACTTAAAATAGGGGAAAAAGTGGATTTCATTGTCGAGAAAGGAAAGGCAGTCATATATCCAAAACGGGGCAGCCCGGCGTCAGTGAAAAAAGTTCATGGAATAATTAAACATAAAAGAACCATAGACGAAGGGATTGAGGATGGGTACACTGCAATGGGAGAAGAGTTGTAAATGAAATACGTTGACTCAAATATTTTTATCCATAACCTTATCGGCGACAGCCGGATGGGAACTGTTTGTGAAAAGTTCCTGCAGGATGTAGCAACAGGCAAAGAAATTGCTGCGACTTCTGTTCATACCATGGTTGAGATATACGCATTTTTGAAAAGCAAACGCCTGTCAGAGCAGGAAATATCAAGTATTATCCGTCAAATAAACGAGCATGGAGTCGTACTACTGCCCTTTGAACCTGAATTCCTACTCGAAGCACTGCCCATGGTGAAAAATGGCTGGAAGATGGGAGATGCCATACATCTCAATACTATGGTCAAAAACAAGATAACCAGCATCGTAACAGATGACAGGCACTTTGATAATTTGCAGGATATTACACGAATTGACCTGTTGAAGGAGTATTAAACTGTCAAAGTGCGCCGACAGGGATGGCATCAGCCATCATGCGACGGCCCAGCTCTGTGGTTATCAGGCTTGTGCCCGGGAACGGTGATGTGGAGGTGGCCGCAACGATGATATGCACAGCAGTGAGTGTATATTCCAGATGATCAATGTTTTTCCAAGTTTACGAAGACCAATGAGGCCAATATTCCATCGTTTGCCGTTTAACATCTGTTCAGATCTCTGGTTAAGGTTTTTTTATCAAATCTACCCTGTCAAAAAAATCATCGCCTACTACAGGTTCATTTAACATTATATCCTCAATGCATTGTAATTACAATGCTAAAACCCATACATGCAATGATATATAATACAGAAGACCAAATATAAAACAGTGATTAACATGCCAGAAACGATTGCACTGCCTGTAACAATTGAAATGGAAATGAAGGCATTGGTCAGGGATGGACATTATGCGAATCTCAATGAAGCAATAAAAGACGCATTCAGGACTTTATTAAATGTCAGACCTGAACTGAAAACCTCAGCAGTGATAGAACTTTATAAAGAAAGTGAAATATCCATAGGTAAAGCTGCTGAAATGATCGGCGTATCAACCATAGAATTTAAAGACATTCTTGCAAACAGGGGTATTCGCCGAGAGGTGGGCTCAAGAAGTAAAAAAGAGCTTGACGAAGGCGTTGAACTGATTAATAAGTTGAGAAAATGACATCGTTAGTCTTTGATACAGATGTTCTCAGCACTTTTGGCAAGATAAAACGGCTTGACCTTCTGGAAAAGTTATTCCATGGTGCAGACTTCTCAATTCCAACCTCGGTCAATAATGAACTTTTCAAGGCAAAGGATTGCGGATATGAGTTCGTTGATCATATAACAGACTCCCAGATTTTCGAAGTCACACCACTTAGACAAGAAGAAGTAGGTTTTTTAGAAAAACTGCGTGATGAACGGCGAAAGTTGGGACCTGGTGAATTGGAATGCATATCCATTTGCAAACACCGGGACTGCGTTTTGGTTACAAATGATACGGCTGCCAAGAAAGTCTGTGACTATTATGATATTAAATTCATTGATCTGAGCATGCTTCTTAAGTCTTTAATAGTAACTGACATCCTCACATGTAAAGAAGTGGAAGCATTGATAGATGAAATAGAAGACAAAGATAAAGTAATAATCTCAGATGTGGATTACATTTTGAACAGTAATGACCTGTAATATTATACTTTTACCATTAGCTTAGTCTACATTTAAATATGGTACTTGTTACACCTGTCTACACCCACTGGCACTGCAATCACCGACCATACCCACATCCTATCAGGGTCTGTGGTTATCATGTTCTCTTAGGGGAACGATGATATTGTGGTGTGGTATTGAATGGGTGTAATATCAGTTGGATCGAAAAATATAATTTACGATAATATCCAATATCATAAAGTTATGTTTATGATATAATGGAAAATCCGAAAGATAAATTAAGACAAGTGGTCGAAGAATACTGGCGAAAAGAATTACCAAAAACTGTAGAACGAAAAATAATCCTTAAGACCGAAAGCGATCTGATAAATGATATCATAGCTCCAAGAAGGGGTGGTAAGACATTTTTGATGTTCTCGACCATCCAGGCACTCCTTGAGGGCGGAGTTATATGGATATGGGCGATGTTGGGTTTGATGGGACGCATCAGCCATTATGCTCATGCGGCTGTCCTGTACTGTGGAGCGGGTGGAGAATGGTGGAATAGGGGGATTTACCCCCTAAAAAGTATTACTTCTTCCTTCCCACATTGTTCCAACAGGAAATCCTAAGTTTCTGACGTTTCAGGAGTTTCTTCCTGCTCTTCTGATACCTCTGATACCTCTGCTTCAGATCTCAGGGCACTGGAAACCTTATCCAGTTCATCTGCAATAACATTACGGGCCGAACTGCCCTTTTTCTTCATCTCTTCCTGGAACGCTTCCCTTTCTTCACTGGATGTCTTCTCTACCACATCACTGGTAACTCCATAAGCAAGGGCACCCAGTGAGATTAACATATCACCAAAACCCTTTGTAACATCCCTTATATTATTCTCAAGTGACTGGGACGAACCCTTACTTTCAATGTCCTTCATCGCTTTCTTAATATCACCGTACTTTTTATCTGCAAAGGTTTCCCACTCAGTTGTATCTTGAGGTTCTTGCTCCGACATATTTATCACCATATGATCTATTGTCATCCCATTGATATTAATATTGCTAAAAAAGGTGAATAAGTTTTGAAGATCAATCCAAGATGCGCCCATTGTCTGCTGTCAAGAGTACATTACCAGGCTCTGTTGAGTACGGACGATCCACAAATAGTGACCAAAGCCGTGATGGCAGGACTGGACGCACTGCACCAGACATTCAGGCCCGGCGAGCCATCCTCAAAAGTATCCACAATAGTTCACCGCAAGTCGTACGAGGCACTTGGTGATCCAGATCCATATCTTGAAAAGAAGATACAGAGCAGGGAGATAGTTGCCGGGTTGATGCCTCTTGTCCGGTCACTTGTGGGTGACGGGATATCAGTGGAAGGGTTCAGGCGTGCCGCCCTGGCAGCTGCTATTGGTAATAGTTTTGATTTTGGTGTGGATGGGTTCGATGTCAGGGAAGACGATTTTGAAGCTGAGTTCAGGAAACTGTTCAACAAAGGGCTTGATGTAGATGATATAGAGATGATGGTGCCTTTGCTGGATAATGTGGTGTACTTGGTAGACAACAGCGGGGAGATCCTGCTCGATACGTTTGTTATCGAACAAATACGGGGCATGGGCGGCAAAGTGACACTTGTGGTGCGCGGGGCACCTATTCTTAATGATGCAACAATGGAGGATGTAGAGATACACGGCATTGGCGAAATGGTTGACAGGGTGCTGACCACAGGTTCCAATGCAATCGGCGTGTGTCTGGATGAGGCTCCTTTGGAACTTGTGGAGGCTCTTGAAGATGCAACCCTTATCATCAGCAAGGGTATGGCAAATTATGAGACAATGTCAGAATATGGATACAGTCCCATTGCATACATGCTCAGGACAAAATGCCAGGTAGTTGCAGATGAGATGGGGCTGGATATGGGCCTGCTTGTAGCAAGGCTTGTAGAATAACCTTCGTCTTCCCAGCCACATCCCCGGAACTCCCTGCCACCGCAACTTCCGCACTCTCCAGCGCCCGTATCTTCTCCTCCGCAGTCCCACCGCCCCCGCTGATAATGGGACCGGCATGGCCATGGTCTTGCCGGATGGGGTGCTCACGCCCACCACATAACCCACCACTGGCTTGGTCACATGCTCCCTGATATATTCGGCAGCCTCCTGCCCGGCAGTGCCGCATGTCTTGTACAGCATGACTAGGACCTCAATCAAATATATCTATAAACGATATGCTATCAAAGTTTCCATGCACTTTCACTTTCACAAACAGAAGTGAATTTTGTATAAATATTAATAAGGATGTGTTGTAATATAGGTCATAGGTTGTGCTAATAATGGCTGAAAATATTAGGGATATTTATCACTTATTTAATCCTGATGAAGTCCTGTTTTCCATGCTTACGAAAATGCTGGAAAAGGCAGAGAATGATGAAATCGATCATGGTGTGACCTCAACCCAATTGTCCGGGCTATTCCAGATGAGAAGAACCTGCTGTAACAGTCGGTGGTGAAATTGGTATCCAATATGGAATTAACATCCAAACATCTTTCCAAACTGGATGAGATGAGCACCGTTCTTTCCATTTCCAATGATCTGACCATTGCTTTTGTGCACTGCAACGAATCGGTATTACGCCATGCTCTTGATAACGAGATCAGGCAACGGGTGGAAAATGAGGTTTTTATCTACGACATCCGGATGGATACTAATTCCACAAGTCTTATACAAAATCTGCAAAATGCAGTTCAATCGGATCTGTATAATGCTCAAGAAAAAGAGATGAAAAAAATCGCTTTTTTCGTATTCGGCCTGGATGATGCGATTGAAAAGAAAAACCCGGATGGAGGATCAGATGCTCTTTTTCAGCTTAATATGATGCGTGAGAAGTTCCTGGATATCAACCATACTATAATTATCTGGATCAACAGTGCATCGTTATCCCTGATCCTGAAAGAAGCCCAGGACTTTTTTTCCTGGCGTACGACTGTGTTTGAGTTTGAACTGGAGAGGAAAGAGCAGATCAAAATGGTTGCTGATTTCGGAGAAAGTGATCTGCGATTTTTAGATAAGGAAGAACTTGAAGAGCGCTGGGACTATTACACCAGGTTATTGAAAGAATTCAAAGAAAAAGGATTCGAGGATGCTTCCAAGTTTGGTGATTGGAATTACAATCTGGGAATGATCAAATTGCTTATGGGATATGCGGATGAAGCACTGGAATATTTTGAAGAATCCCTTGGATATTCAGAAAAATTTGGAGATAAAACGAAAACAAGCAATATTTTTGGTGCATTTGGCATGGCTTTCAGCCATCTCGGGCAGGTAGAAAAGGCCATCGAATACTATGAAAAGGCGCTGGTGATCTCAAGGGAAATAGGGGATCGGCAAGGAGAAGGAACTTACCTTGAATATCTTGGGTTGGTATACAGCCATCTAGGGCAGGTAGAAAAGACAATTGAATTCTATGAAAAAGCGCTTGTCATTGCAGAGGAAATTGGGGGTCGACGTGGAAAAGGAGTTCGCTTTGGAGACCTGGGGAATGCATACAGCGATCAGGGGAAGGTAGAGAAGGCAATCGAATACTATGAAAAAGCGCTGATGGTCTCAAGGGATATTGGGGACCGGCGCGGAGAAGGAGCTCAACTCGGAAACCTGGGGAATGCATACTTTAATCAGGGGCAGATAGAAAAAGCAGTCGAATACCATGAAAAGGCGCTTGTCATCACAAGGGAAATAGGGAGTCGGCGCAATGAAGGAGCACACCTCGGAAACCTGGGGTTGGCATACAGCTATCTGGGGCAGGTCGAAAAGGCGATCGAGT
>JAUVLO010000103.1 GCA_030600695.1 Methanosarcinales archaeon
TGATTTCGGGGAAGTACTCAGATATCCGGACCACCCAGGTGCTATTATTTTCAGATTACCTTATGCATTTACATCAGAGCAATTGAACGAAAGGTTGGTGGAATTTTTCAAATCTGTGAAAAAAGATGAAGTACAAGACGCAATTACAATTGTTGAGTTATCAAGGTACAGAAAAAGGAGCCTGAGAAATGAACTTTGATTTAATTTTCACTGAATTGAATAACACTAAAAAATATATTTCAACCTGGGCACTCCATCCCTACCCATAAAACCCACTTCACGGAGGTGCCCGCATGACCACCATAACCGCCATCCTGTCCGCATACAACGAAGAGATCAGCATAGGCTCTGTAGTACTATGCACCAGCCAGCACGCAGACCGGGGGCTGGTCATCGACGATGGCAGCACGGATCGCTCAACCGAAATGGCAGAGATGGCCAGGATCGAGATTAAAATAAAACCACAGATCAACACAGATGAACACAGATACTTGAGAGACTTTTCATTATTTTCCGGACGATCTGGAAAACCGCCGAGTACGCAGAGGGACGCAGAGAAAAATAACAACCCTCTGCGATCCTCCGCGTCCTCTGCGGTTAATCACAATCATTCATCATTCTACGGAGGTGTGCACATGACCGTTACTATCACTGCCTTGTGGGATCAACTTTATTTTCATTCAGACACGGATATACACGGATTTACACAGATCAATGGTTTTAATAACATTATTAATATATTTCAGCCGGAGCCTGCCACCCGCAGCCACCAACTCCAACCCCAACAACTGGAGACGATCCCCTGACCACCATAACTGCCATACTCCCTGCCTACAACGAGGAAGTGGCTATAGGAAGTATGGTACTGCGCTCAAAGCAGCATGTTGACAGGGTGATCGTTGTAGATGATGGCAGTGATGACGCCACCGCAGATGTTGCGGCACTCGCGGGGGCAGAGGTTATCTGCCACCCTGGAAATAAGGGAAAAGGTGGCGCTCTCAAGACCGGCTTTGCGGCAGCCAGCGGCGCAGATATCATCGTGACCATGGACACGGACGGCCAGCACGACCCGGCCGAGATACCCAAACTGGCGGCACCCATCCTGGCGGGCGAGGCCGATATGGTCAACGGCAGCCGGTACCTGAACGGCAATGGCAAGAACACACCCGCATACCGCCGGGTGGGCCAGACGGTGCTGGATAAGGCTACCAACCTGAACAGCGGACTGAAGATCACGGACACACAGAGCGGCT
This sequence comes from Methanosarcinales archaeon, assembly GCA_030600695.1. Lineage (GTDB taxonomy): Archaea > Halobacteriota > Methanosarcinia > Methanosarcinales > Methanocomedenaceae > Methanocomedens_A. The sequence goes on from JAUVLO010000103.1 coordinate 1,254, forward strand.
TTCGGGCATATGCGGCCCATGCAGCACAGGTCTTCCGGTTCAAACAGAACGGCTTCGGCATCGAGAGCGAGATGCTGGCTGATGCTGCGAAGGCGGGGTTGAGGGTGAAGGAAGTGGAGATCGGGGTGCGCTATGATGTGGACTGTTCGACCGAGCATCCTGTGAGCCATGGGGTGCGGGTGCTGGTGAAGGTGCTGCATGATATGGAGCTGAGGCGGCCGCTGTATTATTTTACGGTGCCGGGGATGGTGATAGGTGGTATCGGGATGTTTATGGGATTGAGTTTCCTGAGGACGTTCTACCTTGGAGGGAGTTTGATGTTCGGGCCTACGCTGTTGATGATAATGCTTACGGTGGTGGGAACGTTCATGTCGTTTACGGGGATTATTCTGCATTCGATGTCGAGGATGATCAATGAATCTAAAATGAAATGATAGTCTGATGAATCAATTTGGAAACGGATAAGCTGGAGATAAGCATTGAAATATTGATGTTGATAGGATATATTTTAAATAGAGAGTAATTCAAATTAAAAGGTCAGGAAGAAGTGGTGAAAATGGCAATTGAAATAAGACTTCCAAAAGAGGTCGAACTGAAGATAAAAAGCGATAAGGACCTTGAGGGAATTGTAAAGACGAAAATAGAGCAGGAAATCTCAAAAGAAATAAAAAAAGATGTATTCCTCTCGATGCTTTTTGATAAACTCCTGGATGAGAGTGAACTGACAGAGGGGGATGTTGATGAGATTGGTCATGCTGTGAAAAAAGATATCGCGGAGACACTGGGATGGAGTTAGTCGTTGATACGAATGTGATCATTTCAGCGCTTTTAAAGAAAGGAATTACAAGGAAATTGTTATTCTTTGATCCATTTGAATTTTATACTGTGCCTTTTGCAAAATCTGAGATACTTAATCACATGAGTGAGCTTATCAGAAAATCTAAACTTGACGAGGAGGCTTTTCAATATCTTATGGATACGCTTTTTGCTGAAATTCAGATGGTAGAGCCGGATATAATCGAACCATACAGAGAGAAAGCTATTGAAATTATGAAGAGTATAGATGTATGTGATGCGCCTTTTGTTGCTCTGGCGATGCATCTGAACTGCCCTATATGGTCAAATGACAAACACCTGAAACAGCAGAACCATATCAAAGTCTATTCAACAGGGGAAATCATGGAGCAGATCCAGGTTATAAAATAAAAAATGATGCCAGCAATGATGAATAAAATCTACCATCCGGTCGGATTTGCCCGGAGACTCCGGACAAAGTCTTCCTCTATATACAATCCAGAATATACTGAGATGATTACAACGTGAGTATTGCAATAATACTGGGCACCAGGCCCGAGATAATCAAGATGTCCCCTGTTATCAGGGAGTGCGAACAAAAGAACCTTGATCATTTTATTCTCCACACAGGCCAGCATTATTCCTATGAGATGGATCGGGTATTTTTCGAACAACTTGAACTGCCTGAAGCCAGATATAATCTGGATGTAGGCTCGGGGAATCACGGCGAGCAGACCGGAAAAATTCTGGCAGGGATCGAGAAGGTCCTCATGCAGGAGATGCCTGACGCCGTGCTGGTGCAGGGCGATACCAATACTGTGCTGGCAGGTGCCCTGGCTGCTTCCAAGCTCCACATCAGGGTAGGACATGTGGAGGCAGGTCTGCGCAGTTATGACCGCCGGATGCCTGAGGAGACTAACCGGGTGCTAACAGATCACTGTTCGGATTATTTGTTCGCACCGACTGAAATGGCGAGGGAGATTCTTCTGGGTGAGGGAATACCGGCAGATTCAATCTATTTTACAGGGAATACTATTGTGGATGCGGTCCGGCAGAATGTTGAGCTTGCGGCAGAAAGATCGTCTATTCTGGATGAACTGGATGTTGAGGCGGGGAGATATTTCCTTGCCACAGCTCACAGGCAGGAGAATGTGGATGACCCAGCAAGGTTCACAGGGATCTTAAAGGGCCTGGAGAGCGTGGCAGAGGAGTTTGGGATGCCTGTCATCTACCCGATACATCCCCGTTCACAAAAACGGATCAGGGAATTTGGAATTAGTACAAATAATAACATCAAATTAATTGATCCTGTGGATTTCATGAGCTTTTTACATCTTGAGAAGAATGCGGGCCTGATACTGACAGATTCGGGCGGCGTGCAGGAGGAGTGCTGCATCCTGGGTGTGCCGTGTGTAACGCTGCGGGATAATACCGAGAGGCCTGAGACTTTGGAGGTTGGTGCTAATGTGCTTGCGGGGAGTGAGCCTGAGAGGATAGCGAGTTGTGCAAGGGGCATGATGGACAGGGACCGGGACTGGGAGAATCCATTTGGGGATGGGAAGGCAGGGGAGAGGATCAGGCGGGTAATGACAATGGGTGTAGAGAAATGATATTAATAAGTAGTAAATCCTGGCACAATATCAAAATATGGTGATTTCAACAATTATATTAGACGCTGATTGCTTGGAAATAACCGGATTTTGGAACAGTGCCGTGTGTTGATAGAACACAATAAAAACTCACACAAAATCTTTGAACTGAAAAGATTGTATAGAGGGAAAGTACAGAAAAAAGTGGAATCTTAGCGAGGTAAAAATGATCACTGAATTACTTGCAACAGGTGAAAATGAAAAGGTGGAATTTAAACCATCTTTATCACAACTTGATAACATAATGAGGTCTGTTTCCGCATTTTCGAATGTGAAAGGAGGTACCGTAGTTGTAGGGGTAAGTGATGAAGGTAAAGTTTTGGGAATTGATATTGGCAAGAAGACTATGGAAGACCTTGCGGAATATATTAAAAAAAACACCGACCCTCCGATATTCCCTTCCATAGAAATAGTAGATATAGAAAATAAAAATGTTATCCTTGTGAATGTGAAGGAAAGTGCAGAAAAACCAGTATTTTTCAAGGATAAAGCATACAAACGGGTCAGCAGGACGAACCAAAAGATTTCTGCTTCAGAAATAAGAAAATTGGTGAAAGAAGAAAGGAAGATATTATATTGGGATGAGCAGCTGTGTAAAGGGATAACCTTTGAAGATATTGATAATGATAAAGTGAGTTGGTTTGTCAAAGAGGCAAAAAGGCAGAGGGGGCTGGGTATTCAAGAGGATGCAACTGCTGATGAGGTGCTGATGAGGTTGGGGCTATCTAACGATAAAAAGTTGACCAATGCCGCTGCGCTGCTGTTTGGTAATGACCCGGATAGATTTTTCACGAGACCGGAGGTGAAATGTATCCGGTTCAAAGGAACAGGGGTTACGGGAGAGATGATCGATTTCAAGGTTGTAAAAGGTAACCTATTTGATCAGATGATTGAAACTGAGCGCTTTATTTACAATAATATCACTATGGCGGCGTGGATCGAGGATGGAGAACTCCAGAGGCAGGAAAAATGGGAATACCCCCCAAAGGCGATAAGGGAAGCACTTGCCAATGCTTTTTGTCATAGGGAATATGAGACTACGTCGGGTGCTCAGGTAAGGATATTTGACGACCGTATGGAGATCTGGAATCCTGGTAAATTACCGGATGGATGGACAGTTGAAACATTGAAACAAAAGCACGAATCAAAGCCGCCTAACCCACTTATAACAGAACATTTCTTCTGGGTGAAGTATGTTGAAGAGGTTGGGACCGGAACAAATAAATTGATCGACTGGTGCAAAGAATGGGACCTTCCTGAGCCGATCTTTGAGTTCACAGGAACGAGTGTCATTGTCACCTTAAGAAAAGCACTTTCCCTGGACGATATTGATGGATTGGATCTGAATGAAAGGCAAAAAAAAGTAATAGAACATGTTATTAAACATGATTCAATAACGAATACAAAATATCAGGAACTTACCGGTGTTTCCAGAAGAACTGCAACAACTGATCTGTCTGATCTGGTGAAGAAGGGTATTTTTATTCGTATGGGGGAAGGTAAAAGGAATTTGAAATATGTTCTTTTGCGCAAAAATGCGCATAAAATGCGCAAAAATGTGCGCAAAAATGGTTTTGAAAGTAGTGGACAGCAGGAGTAATTCTATGGAAGGGACATATTCTGAATATGAAGGTAAAGTAGTGCTGGTGCAGGGTGATTTCAACAATTATATCAGACGCAGATTAACGCTGATACATTCACTTCCGCAGGAAGTGAATGCCTGCTACGCCTTAAGGGCGTGCAGGTTACGCAGATTTCAGGTTGTATCAGCGTCATGGAAATAATTGGAAAATGGGACAATACCAAGTGTCGGGGAATATTATAAATAATTAGCAAATCATTAAAAATCATAGGGAGGAGTTAAAATAGAAACCAAAAAAATACTGGTAACAGGAGGAGCAGGATTCATAGGAACTAATCTTGTGAATGAACTGCGTGAGAGGGGACATGAAGTGTTTGCTCTTGATCTTTACAATACAGAGAGAGAGGATTACATCAGAACGGACGTAAAAAATTATCGACAATTAGAGAAAGTGTTCGATAAATCAAATTTTGATTATGTTTATCATTTAGCGGCGGAATACGGCCGCTGGAATGGTGAAGAATATTACGAGAATCTGTGGCAAACGAATGTAATTGGAACAAAGCACATGCTTCGTTTGCAGGAGAAATTAAAATTCAAGATGATCTTCTTTTCAAGTGCGGAAGTGTATGGGGATTACAATGGGATCATGTCAGAGGATGTGATGGTCAACAACCCCATGAATGATACATACCAGATGAATGATTATGCAATAACCAAATGGGCTGGAGAGTTGATGTGCATGAACTCGGCCAGTATGTTCGGCACAGAGACTGTCAGGGTAAGACCTGTGAACTGCTATGGTCCGCTAGAGCATTATACTCCTTACAGGGGATTTATTCCTAAGTTCATTTATCATTCACTGCATGATAAGCCATATGATGTTTTCAGG